>NZ_JAMXSG010000094.1:0-18568 GCF_024124365.1 Pseudonocardia sp. McavD-2-B | reverse complement strand
GGTCGCGTCGGCGGGCCCGGACCGCCCCGGACCGCTGCGTGCCCCGCGCAGCCCGCTGCGGCACCGGCGCACGCTGGCCCTGATCGGGGCGACGGCCGTGCTCCTCGGCGGGTACGCCCTGACGACCTCGCCGGCGGTGACCGCGGTCCCGGCGCCGCAGGACCGCACCGCCGACCAGTGGGCCGGGCAGGCCCGCATCGCGCTGGCGGCGCTCGACGACAAGCTCGGGACGCTCAACGCGAGCGAACGGACCTGGCAGGCGTCCGCGCACGAGTCGGACCGCACCCCGGCCGCGGTCGCGAAGCTGCAGCAGCAGCGCGACACCCTGCTCCAGCAGCGTGCCGCCCTGCAGTCGCAGCTGCAGGTCTACACGTCCCGGCAGGACGCCGTGGACGCGCTGGCCGCCGCAGAGCAGCAGCTCGCCGAGATGGACCGGATCGTCGCCGACCTGCCGCCGGCCACCCGCCGGACTCCCGACCAGATGGCCGCGGCCGCGTCGCTGGAGGAGCAGCGCGACCTGCGCGCCCGCAACCGTGACGCCTGCGCGGAGCGGCTGGCCGCCATCGACGACGGCATCGACCGGGCCCGCACCGCCCCGCTGCCCGGCGACGGCGACGAGACCGAGAAGGTCTCCGACGACGTGCTGGCCCTCGCCCGCGGCGAGGACCCCGCCACCCCGGAGTCGTCCGGGGTGCGCCGCAACCCCGAGGTACTGGCCGGGGGCCGGGAGACCGCCGGGGACCGCGAGCGCGACGACGTCGGCACCAGTGGCCCGCCGGACCCGCGGGGCCCGCTGGACGAGACCCGGCCGCGGGCCGAGGGGCCGGAGGGCGCCTCGGCCCGCGGCCCGGGCGGCACGCCCGGCCGTGACGCAGGCCCGGGGGAGAAGCTGGGTGGTGCCGTGTCCGGTGCCGCCGACGGCGTCGCCGGCCTGACCGGTGGCGAGCCGGGCCCCGGGGACGGCGCGGGCTCCGGTGCGGGTCCGGGCGCGGGTTCGGGTGCGGGTTCGGGCGCCGCGAAGAAGGCCGATCGGCCCGAGGTCGTACCGGCGTCGTCCGAGGGGCCGGTCAAGAAGGTCGGAAACGGCGTCGGCGAGGCCGCGCAGGGCGTCGGGGACACCGCCGAATCGCTGGGCCGGGGCGTCGACGACGTCGCGGGCGGGCTGACCGGGAAGAAGTCCGGCTCGGGTTCCGGCGGCTCGGACGCCGGGTCCTCCGGCTCCTCCGGTCCGTCCGACGAGGCCCCTGCCCGGTCCGCCCCCGCGCCGCGGAAGGACCCCGCGCCGCGGGAGGAGCCCTCGCCGCGCGCGGCCGCGTCCGCTGCGAGCCCGTCCGCGTCGACCGCCCCGTCGGAGAGCTCCGGCACGGAGCGCTCCGGCTCGGGAGCGCAGGGGTCCGGCGGGAGCCGCGGCTCCGGCGGCATCGTCAGCGCCGTGGCCGGGTCCTACGTCGAGTCCGCCATGGGGCGGGAGGCGGCGGCTCCGGTGCTGGCGGAGGCCGACCGGCAGGCGGCGGAGCAGATGGCCGAGCGCAGCGGGTCCTCCGGGGCCCGGTCCGGCGGCTCGTCCGGCTCCTCCGACGGCTCGGGATCGGACTCACGGTCCTCCGGGTCCCGCTCCTCCGGATCGGACTCCGACTCCGGGTCCTCGGGGTCGCGGTCGTCCCGGTCCTCGGACTCCGGTTCGTCCGCCCGGTCGTCGGACTCGGGCTCGTCGTCGTCCCGGTCGTCCGGCTCGGGCTCCTCGTCCTCCTCGGACTCGGGGTCGTCGGACTCGGGGTCGTCGCGGAGCAGCAGCTCGGACGGCTCCCGCTCCTCGTCCTCGGACTCCGGCTCGCGGTCGTCGGGGTCGTCGGGGTCGTCGGGGTCGGACTCGGACCAGGACGGCGGCAGCTCCTGGTACTGACGGGGCCGCCCGCGGCCGGCTCGTACGGAGCCGTCCACCTGGAGGCCGTGGGGAGCGCCCCCGCGCGCGGCCCGGTGGCCGCTCCACCGGCCCCGATCGGTCCACCGTTCACCCGATCGGTCGTGGCGCGTCGCGCGGTTCGGGCGTGGCGCGACGATCGCGGGCCGATGACGCGGGTACCGTCCCCGCTGTGACCGCTGCCCGCACGCTCGCCACCGCGCCGGCCGCGAGCGTCCTGCCCGAGCACGTCCGCACCGCCTTCGGCGTGCGCGAGACGTCCCCCCGTCCCGTCGTGTGGGCGGGCCAGCGGGCCTGGCAGTGCGGCGACGTGCTGCTGCGGCCGGTGTCCGACCACGTCGTCGCCGCCTGGTCGGCGACGGTCCTGGAGAACCTCGAGGTCGACGGCGTCCGCCTCGCCCGCCCCGTCCGCAGCTCGGACGGCCGGTGGGTCGTGGGCGGCTGGGCCGCGTCCCGGCACGTGCCCGGCGTCCCCGAGCCGCGGCACGACGAGGTCGTCGCCGCGTCGCTGCGGCTGCACGCCGCCACCGCGACCGTGCTGCGCCCGCGCCTGCTCGACGACCGCGACGACCTGCTGTCCCGGTCCGCGGCCGCTGCGTTCGGCGAGCGCCGCCTGGACCTGCACCCCGAGACCGGCGGCCGGCTGTTCGCCGAGCTCGCCGCGCACCGCCGCACGATCCGGCTCACCCCGCAGGTCGTGCACGGCGAGCTGTTCGGCGCCATGCTGTTCGACCCGACGGGGCGGCCCGCGGTGCTCGACCTCGTGCCGTTCTGGCGGCCCGCGGAGTGGGCGGCGGCGGTCGTCGTCGTCGACGCGGTCGCCTGGGGCGGTGCCGACGAGGAGCTGATCGAGCGCTGGTCGGAGCTGCCCGAGTGGCCGCAGTCGCTGCTGCGGGCGGTGCTCTACCGGCTGGCCCTGCACGCCCAGCACCCGGACGCGACGACCGAGTCGCTCACCGGGATCGAGCGGGTCGCGAGCCTGGTCAGCCGCCGGCTCTGACGTGGCCGCTCCCAGCACGCTGCTGCTCACCGGCGCCGCGGGGAACATGGGGACGTTGTTACGTCCCCGGCTGGCCCGCGACGGCCGGATCCTGCGCCTGCTCGACACCGCGGAGCTGCAGGCCCGTCCCGGCGAGCAGGTCCGCACCGGCTCGGTGACCGACCCGGACGCGGTCGCCGCCGCGACGGCCGGTGCCGACGCCGTCGTCCACCTCGCCGGGATCAGCGGTGAGGCGGGCTGGGACGACATCCTCGCCGTCAACGTCGAGGCGACCCGCACCGTGCTCGACGCGGCGGTCGCCGCCGGGGTGCGGACCGTCGTGCTCGCCTCCAGCAACCACGCCGCGGGCTTCCGCACCCGCGACGACGGCGTCCCGCTGCCGGCGACCGTGGGGCCCGCCCCGGACACCTACTACGGCTGGTCCAAGCATGCGATGGAGGGGCTGGGCAGGCTCTACCACGAGCGGTTCGGCCTGACCGTGGTCTCCGCGCGGATCGGCAGCTGCTTCCCGCGGCCGTCGAACGCCCGGATGCTCGCGACCTGGCTGTCCCCGGACGACGCCGCCCGCCTGGTCGAGGCGGCCGTCGCCCCCGGCACCCGCGGCCACCACGTCGTGTGGGGCGTGTCGGCCAACACCCGTCGCTGGTGGTCGCCGGCGGAGGGCGCCGCGATCGGCTTCCACCCGCGCGATGACGCCGAGGTCTTCGCCGAGGAGCTCCTCGACGGCGCGGAGCCGGACCCGGCCGACCCGGTGCACCACCGGGTGGGCGGCGCGTTCTGCGACGCCCCGCTCGGCGTCCCGATGCGCTGAGGCGGCTCACAGCCGTCGCGACACCCGTGTGAGATAAGCGTTGCGGGGGTGTCACACGGGGCCACCCGTCGGAAACTGGGGCTCCCTAGCGTCGTCGACGACGTGACCGCCGGCGATCAGGAGACCGATCCGTGACCACCACCTCTGCCCCGGGGCGCCGCATCGGCGGCCGCTGGATCGACCACTGGGACCCCGAGGACGAGGGGTTCTGGCAGCGCACAGGCTCGGCGATCGCCCGTCGCAACCTGTGGCAGTCGATCTTCTCCGAGCACATCGGCTTCTCGATCTGGACCATCTGGTCGGTCCTGGTGCTGTTCATGGGGCCCGAGTACGGGTTCACCGCGGCGCAGAAGTTCTTCCTGGTCGCCGTACCCACGCTGGTCGGGTCGATCCTGCGGCTGCCCTACACCTTCGCCGTCGCCCGCTTCGGCGGCCGCAACTGGACGATCTTCGCGGCGTCGTTGCTGATCGTGCCCACGATCCTGGCGATGGTCGTGCTGGAGCCGGGCGTGTCGTACACGACGCTGCTGGTCGTCGCCGCGGTCGCCGGGGTCGGCGGCGGCAACTTCGCGTCGTCGATGGCGAACATCAACGCGTTCTTCCCGGAGAAGGAGAAGGGCTGGGCGCTGGGGCTCAACGCCGGCGGCGGCAACCTCGGCGTGCCGGTCGCACAGCTGCTCGGCCTGCTCGTCATCGCCACCCTCGGCGCGGGCTCCCCGCGGGTGCTGCTGGCGGTCTACCTGCCGTTCATCGCGATCTCGGCGTTCCTGGCGTGGAAGCGGATGGACAACATCGCCGCGATGTCCAACGACACCGGCGCGTTCACCGAGGCCTGCCGCGACCGCCAGACGTGGATCATGTCGTTCCTCTACATCGGGACGTTCGGATCGTTCATCGGCTACTCGTTCGCCTTCGGCCTGGTCCTGCAGAACCAGTTCGACCGGACGCCGCTGCAGGCCGCCGCGGTCACCTTCATCGGCCCGCTCATCGGGTCGCTGATCCGCCCCTACGGCGGCAAGCTCGCCGACCGGTTCGGCGGCGCGATGGTCACCCTGTGGAACTTCGTCGGCATGGCCGTCGCCACGCTGGTGATCATCTTCGCGTCGGGGATCGAGTCGCTGACGCTGTTCACGATCGGCTTCATCGCCCTGTTCACGCTGTCCGGCGTCGGCAACGGGTCGACCTACAAGATGATCCCGGCGATCTTCACCGGGCGGGCGCGCGTCGCGATCGCCGGGGGCGCGGACCGCGGGACCTCGTTCGACACCGCGCGACGGCTGTCCGGCGCCGTCATCGGCATCGCCGGTGCGGTCGGCGCGCTGGGCGGGCTGTTCATCAACCTCGCCTTCCGTCAGTCGTTCATGACGGTGCAGTCCGGCACGCCCGCGTTCTGGGGCTTCCTGGCCTTCTACGTCCTCTGCATCGGTGTCACCTGGGCCGTGTACCTGCGGCCGCGCCCGGCACTGGCCGGGAGCACCGAGGCCGCCGCGATGGCCCGGGTCTGAGCCGTGGGTCCGGAGGGCCGGACCGCCACCCACTGCCCGTACTGCGCCCTGCAGTGCGGGCAGTGGGTCGGCCCGTCCGGCGAGGTCGACGCCCGTGACTTCCCGACCAACGCCGGGGGCATGTGTCAGAAGGGCTGGACCTCCGGCGCTCTGCTCACCCATCCGCAACGCCTGACGTCGCCGCTGGTCAGGACCTCGCGGGCGGCCGGTTTCGTCGAGACCGGCTGGGACGACGCGCTCACCGGCGTCGCCGCTCGGCTCGCCGCCCTGCGTGCCGAGTACGGACCCGACTCGGTCGCGGTGTTCGGCGCGGGCGGGCTGACCAACGAGAAGGCCTACCTGCTCGGGAAGTTCGCCCGGGTCGCGCTGGGCACCAGCCAGATCGACTACAACGGACGGTTCTGCATGTCCTCGGCGGCCGCCGCGGGCAACCGGGCCTTCGGCGTCGACCGCGGGCTGCCGTTCCCCGTCACCGACCTCGACGACGCCGAGCTGGTCGTCCTCGCCGGCGCGAACGTCGCCGAGACCATGCCGCCCCTGATGTCGCACCTGACCGGCGCGCGCCTGGTCGTCGTCGACCCGCGGCGCACACCGACCGCGGAGCGCGCGCTCGCCTCCGGCGGGCTGCACCTGGCGCCGCGCCCGGGCACCGACCTGGTCCTGGCGCTGGGGATGCTGCACGCCGCCGTCGTCGACGGGCACCTCGATCTGTCCTACGTGGACGACCGGACGACCGGTTTCGACGACGTCTGGGCGATCGCCTCGCAGTGGTGGCCCGAGCGCGCGGAGCGGGTCTGCGGGGTCGCCGCCACCGACATGCGCACCGTCGTGCGGTGGCTCGCGGAGTCCACGCGGCGCTACGTGCTCACCGCGCGCGGTGCCGAGCAGCACGCGCACGGCGTCGACACCGTCGCTGCGTGGATCAACCTGTCGCTGGCACTCGGCCTGCCCGGCCGCCCCGGCTCCGGGTTCGGGACGATCACCGGGCAGGGCAACGGCCAGGGCGGGCGCGAGCACGGACAGAAGTCCGACCAGCTCCCCGGCTACCGGCACATCGCCGACCCGGCCGCCCGCGCGCACGTCGCACGGGTGTGGGGGGTGCCCGAGCCCTCGATCCCCGGGCCCGGCCGCAGCGCGGTCGAGCTCCTCGACGCCCTCGGCCGCCCCGGCGGTCCGCGTGCGCTGCTGGTGTTCGGCTCGAACGTGCTCGTCTCCGCGCCCGACGCCCGCGCCGTCGCCGAGCGGCTCGACGCACTGGATCTGCTCGTCGTCGCCGACGTGCTGCCCGGCGAGACCGCGCTGCGCGCCGACGTCCTGCTCCCCGTCGCCCAGTGGGCGGAGGAGGAGGGGACCATGACGAACCTGGAGGGACGGGTCCTGCGCCGCCGTCGCGCGCTCGCCCCGCCGCCCGGGGTGCGCACCGACCTCGAAGTGATCGCCGCACTGGCCGCGGCCCTCGACGCGCCGGGGGAGTTCCCCGCCGACCCGCGGACCGTGTTCGACGAGCTGCGGCGCGCCTCGGCCGGTGGGATCGCCGACTACGCGGGCGTGTCCTACGACCGGCTCGACGCGGGCGAGGCCCTGCACTGGCCGGTCCCCGCCGACGACCACCCCGGGACCCCGCGGCTGTTCACCGAGCGCTTCGGCCACCCCGACGGACGTGCCCGGATGCTGCCGGTCGACCACGTCGAGCCGGACGAGGGCACGGGCGGCGGCTTCCCGCTGACCGTGACGACCGGGCGGGTGCTGGTGCACTACCAGTCCGGCGCGCAGACCCGGCGGGTCGCCGAGCTGGCGGACGTCGTGCCCGAGGCGTTCGTCGAGGTGCACCCGGACACCGCCGCCCGGCACGGTCTCGCCGACGGCGACCTGGCCGACGTCGTGTCCCGTCGCGGGACGACGACGGCGCGCGTCCGCTGCGTCGCCTCGCTGCGCCCGGACACGGTGTTCCTGCCCTTCCACTTCGGTGGGGCGGGGGCGGCGAACAACGTCACCAACCCGGCCCTGGACCCGGTGAGCCGGATGCCGGAGTTCAAGGTGGCCGCGGTGCGGCTGGAACCCGCCTCGCCGGGCCGGAACCCGTCCGACGGATCCGGGACCGGCACCGCCGCCGAGCTGAGCCCCACCGGCGCGGGTCGGTCCGCGCGCTGATCCGCTGCTCGCGCGCGTCGGGACACGCGCGCTCTGCGGATCACCGCGCGCTCTGCGGATCACCGCGCGGGCGGTGGGCGCCGCCCTCGCTGCGACAGGCGCACCTCGCACGGTCCCGCCCCACCTCGCACACCCTGCAGAGGCTGCGAGGTGGGAGGAACCGCTGCGAGGTCCCGGCTCACGGACGCCGCCCGCCGAGAATGAGGACCTCGTAACGCCCGTGCAACGGCCGGCGTTCTGCCCGTAACCCCCCGTTCCTACCGTCGGTGTCATGAGCAGGCGCGTGGTGGTGATCGGGCACGGCATGGTCGGTGCCCGTTTCGTGGAGGAGGTCCGCCGGCGCGACCCGGACGGTGAGCGGGTGACGCTCACCGTCCTCGGCGCGGAGTCCCGCCCCGCGTACAACCGGGTGCTGCTGTCCACCGTGCTCGCCGGCGGGCTGCGGCCCGCCATGGTCGCGCTGCCCGCCGTCGACGGCGTCGACCTGCAGACCGGCGTCGCGGCGACGGCGCTCGACCGGACCGCGCGCGTCGTCCACGCCGACGACGGCACCGTCCACCCCTACGACGAGCTGGTTCTCGCCACCGGCTGTCGCGCCTGGCTGCCGCCGGTCGACGGTCTCGCCGACCCCGGGGCCCCGGAGGTGCCGGCCCGCGGCGTGAGCCTGTTCCGCGACCTCGACGACTGCGGGCGCATCCTCGACGCGGCCGTGCCGGGTGCGCGGATCGCCGTGGTCGGGGGCGGTCTGCTCGGGGTCGAGGCCGCCCGCGGGCTCGCCGGACGCGGTGTCGCCGTCACCCTCGTGCACCCGCGCACCCACCTGATGGAGCGCCAGCTCGACGCGGGCGCCGGTGAGGTGCTCGCGACCGCGCTGCGCGGGCTCGGGGTCGACGTCCGCTGCGGTGTCGGCGCCAAGGCCTGGGACCCCGAGACCGGCCTGGACTGCGACGACGGTTCCCGGATCGCCGCGGACCACGTCGTCGTCGCCGCCGGGGTGCGTGCGAACACCGGGCTGGCCGCCGACGCCGGGCTCGCGGTCGACCGGGGGATCCTGGTCGACGACCGCCTCGCCACCGACGACGGCCGGGTGCACGCCCTCGGCGACTGCGCGCAGCACGCCGGCGCCCCGGGCGGGCTCGTGCAGTCCGGCTGGGAGCAGGCCGCCGTCCTCGCCGACCTGCTGACCGGCACCGACCCGGCCGCGCGCTACCGCGGCACCCGCCCGGTCACCCGGCTCAAGGCCCGCGGCATCGACCTCGCCGCCCTCGGCGACCCCACCGCGGGCGACGAGGAGCTGCGCGTCTCCGACCCCCGCCGCGGCCGCTACGGCGTGCTCGCGCTGCGCGACGACCGCGTCGTCGGGGCCGTCCTCATGGGACTCCCCGACGCCGCAGCCATGATCACCGAGCTGTACGACTCCGGCGCCCCCGCTCCCTCCGACCGGCTCGCGCTGCTGCTCGGCCGCGCCCTGCCCGGCGAGACGTCGCCCGCCACCGACCCGGTCCGGATGCCGGGAAGTGCCGTGGTCTGCCGCTGCAACAGCGTCACCAAGAACGCGCTGGTCACCGCGTGGCGCGCGGGCGCCCACGACGTCGACGCGCTGTCGCGGCGCACCCGGGCCGCCACCGGCTGCGGGAGCTGCCGCGACGTCGTCTGCGGGATCCGGGACTGGCTGGCCGACATCGACCCGCCGCAGGAGAGCGCGGCATGAAGGAGCAGAGCATGAGCCGTCTGGTCGTCGTCGGGAACGGCATGGTGGGCCACCGCCTCGTCGCCGCGATGCGGGACCGGGACACCGCCGGGGACTGGGAGATCACCGTCCTCGGCGAGGAGACCCGCCGCGCCTACGACCGGGTCGCCCTGTCCTCCTACGTGGACGGACGCTCCGAGGAGGAGCTGCGCCTCGACGACGACGAGCTGCGCGGCGACCCGCTGGTGACCTACCACCTCGGTGACGCCGTCGCGACGGTCGACCGCGACGCCCGCCGCGTCACCACCGCGTCCGGCCGCACCCTGATCTACGACGCGCTGGTGCTCGCCACCGGCTCGTACCCGTTCGTCCCGCCGGTCCCCGGCAAGGACCTGCCCGGGTGCTTCGTCTACCGCACCCTCGACGACCTCGACGCGATCAAGGCGGCCGCCGCGGCCGCCGCCGACGACCCGGCCCGCAAGGGGCGGCCGTCGGCGATCGTCGTCGGCGGCGGGCTGCTGGGCCTGGAGGCGGCGCGCGCGATGCGGCTGCTCGGGCTGTCCCCGCAGGTCGTCGAGATCGCACCGCGGCTGATGCCGGTGCAGGTCGACGCGGGCGGCGGTGCGCTGCTCGAGAGGCTGGTCACCGCGCAGGGCATCGCCGTGCGGACCGGGGTGTCGCTGGCCGCGGTGTCCACCGACCGCGGCCGGCTGGTCGGGACGCTGTCCGACGGCGTCGAGCTCGACGCCGACCTGGTCGTGTTCTCCGCCGGCATCCGGGCCTCCGACCAGCTCGCCCGCGACTGCGGCCTGCCGGTCGGCGAGCGCGGCGGCGTCTGGGTCGACGACCGCTGCCGCACCCGTGACGACGCCGTCTGGGCGATCGGCGAGTGCGCCGCGCTGGAGGGCCGCACCTACGGCCTGGTCGCACCCGGCTACGCGATGGCCGAGGTCGTCGCGGACCGGCTGCTCGGCGGTGAGGCCCGGATGACGCCCGAGGAGCTGGACATGTCCACCCAGCTCAAGCTGCTCGGCGTCGACGTCGCCAGCTTCGGCGACGCGCACGCGGTCACCGAGGGCGCGCTGGAGATCGTCGTCAACGACCCGGTCGAGGGGACCTACTCCAAGCTGGTCGTGTCCGACGACGCGTCCACCCTGCTCGGCGGTGTCCTGGTCGGCGACGCGTCGCGCTACGGCGCGCTGCGCCCGCTGGTCGGGTCCCGGCTGCCCGACGACCCGGTCACCCTCATCTCCAAGGGCGGCGCCGAGCCCGACGCGTCCGCGCTGCCGGACTCGGCCCAGATCTGCTCGTGCAACGCCGTCACCAAGGGCACGCTGTGCGCGGCGATCGCCGACGGTGCGCACACCGTGCCGGAGCTGAAGGCGTGCACCCGCGCCGGTACCACCTGCGGCTCGTGCGTCCCGGCGCTCGCCCGGATCCTGGCCCAGCAGGGCGTCGAGGTCTCGAAGGCCCTGTGCGAGCACTTCGACCACTCCCGCGCCGAGCTCTTCGAGATCGTCGCCGGGGCGGGCATCACCTCGTTCTCCGCGCTGATCTCCCGGTACGGCCGCGGGTCGGGCTGCGACATCTGCAAGCCGGTCGTCGGGTCGATCCTCGCGACGCTCTACAACGAGCACGTCCTCGACGGCGAGCGGGCGACCCTGCAGGACACCAACGACCACTTCCTCGCGAACATGCAGCGCAACGGCACCTACTCGGTGGTGCCGCGGATCGCCGGCGGCGAGGTGACCCCCGAGGGCCTGATCGTCATCGGCGAGGTCGCCCGCGACTACGGGCTCTACACCAAGATCACCGGCGGACAGCGGATCGACATGTTCGGCGCCCGCGTCGAGGACCTGCCGGCGATCTGGCGCCGCCTGGTCGACGCCGGGTTCGAGTCCGGCCACGCGTACGGCAAGTCGCTGCGCACCGTGAAGTCCTGCGTCGGCACGACCTGGTGCCGCTACGGCGTGCAGGACTCGGTCGGCCTCGCCGTCGAGCTGGAGCTGCGCTACCGCGGGCTGCGCAGCCCGCACAAGCTCAAGTCCGGCGTCTCCGGCTGCGCGCGCGAGTGCGCCGAGGCCCGGTCCAAGGACTTCGGCGTGATCGCCACCGAGCACGGCTGGAACCTCTACGTCGGCGGCAACGGCGGCTTCACCCCGCGCCACGCCGAGCTGCTCGTGTCCGACGTGGACACCGCGACGCTGGTCCGGACGATCGACCGGTTCCTGATGTTCTACGTCCGCACCGCCGAGCGGCTGCAGCGCACCGCGCCGTGGATCGAGGCGATGGAGGGCGGGCTGGACCACCTGCGCGCCGTGATCGTCGACGACTCGCTCGGTATCTGCGGCGAGCTCGACGCCGCGATGGCCCGTCACGTCGACTCCTACGCCGACGAGTGGGCCGGCGTCCTGGCCGACCCGCAGAAGCTGGAGCGGTTCGTCTCCTTCGTCAACGCGCCCGACACCCCCGACCCCACCGTCCGGTTCGTCGAGGAGCGGGGACAGAACGTCCCGGCACCCGGCCGTCCCGACGAGCCCGTCCTGATCGGCCTCCCGGAGGTGTCCTCCCGATGACCACCCGGCTCGACGCGACCACCACGACCGCCGCGCCCGCCCCGGCCGGGACCGAGCCCACCGGCTGGCTCACCGTCTGCCCGGTGGACCGGCTGCAGCCCGGCCGGGGGGCCGCCGCACTCGTCGGCGACACCCAGGTCGCGTTGTTCCGTCTCGCCGACGGCTCGGTGTACGCCCTGGGCAACATCGACCCGTTCACCGGGGCCGCGGTCGTCTCGCGCGGCATCGTCGGCGACCGCGGCGGCGAACCGACCATTGCCTCGCCGCTGTACAAGCAGGTCTTCGCCCTGCGCGACGGCCGCTGCCTCGACGGTGCCGACGGCGACGCTGTGAGCCTGCCCGCGTTCGCGGTGCGGGTCATGGGCGACGCGCTGCAGGTCGGGCTACGGTGAACGGGCCTTCCCACGCCGTCGTGCCCACCACCACCCGCGACGCTCCCGGCGACCTCCGCGCGTCCTCCGCGCCGGCCGGCCGGGGTATCGGAGGAACGGAGAACCGGTGACCCGATCCGCCGCACGAGACACCGCCGCCGCGCCCGACGCGGCCGCGGTGCCACCGCTGGCCGGGTTCACCGTCGGCATCACCGCCGCCCGGCGCGCCGAGGAGCTCGCCACGATGCTGGAGCGCCGCGGGGCAACCATCCAGCACGGGCCCGCGCTGCGCATCGTGGCCCTCGCCGACGACGCCGACCTCGAGACCCGCACCCGCGAGCTCGTCGCGGCACCACCGGACATCACCGTCGCGACCACCGGGATCGGCTACCGCGGCTGGATCGAGGCCGCCGACGGCTGGGGGCTGGGCGAGGACCTGCTCGCCGCGCTCGGCCGCTCGGAGATGCTCGCCCGCGGCCCCAAGGCACGTGGCGCGATCCGCGCGTCGGGCCTGGTCGACGCCTGGTCCCCCGAGTCGGAGTCCACCGCCGAGGTACTGGAACACCTGCTCGACCGCGGCGTCGAGGGCAGCCGCATCGCGGTGCAGCTGCACGGCGAGCCGCTGCCCGACGTCGTCGACGCCCTGGAGATGGCGGGCGCCGAGGTCGTCACGGTGCCGGTCTACCGGTGGGCGCCGCCGCTGGACCTCGGCCCGCTGGACCGGCTGATCGACACCACCCTGGCCGGCGGGATCGACGTCCTGTCGTTCACCAGCGCTCCCGCCGCGGCCGGGATCCTCGCCCGCGCCGGGGAGCGTGGGCTCCGCGAGGACCTGCTCACCGCGCTGCGCGGCCCCGTGCTGGCGCTGTGCGTCGGCCCGGTCACCGCGGCGCCGCTGGAGGCGCTCGACGTGCCGACCGTGCAGCCGCAGCGCTCCCGGCTCGGCGCGATGGTGCGGACCTGCGAGTCCGTCGCCCCGGCCCGCGCCCGCAGGCTCCCGGTCGGCGGCCACCAGCTGGAGCTGCGCGGACACGCGGTGCTCGTCGACGGCACGCTGTGCCCGTTGCCGCCGACGCCCATGGCGCTGCTGCGGCTGCTCGCCAAACGTCCCGGCCGTGTCGTGTCCCGCGCCGAGCTGCTCGCCGCGCAGCCCGGTGGGGCGGGCGACGAGCACGCCGTCGAGAACGCGATCGGCAGGCTCCGCGCGGCGCTCGGTGTCCCCGGCCTGGTGCAGACCGTGGTGCGCCGCGGCTACCGGCTCGCACTCGAACCCGAGCACGGCGCGCACTGCGCCGAGGACCCGGAGGTGACCCGGTGACCGGGCTCCCGCTGCTCCTCGTCGCGCACGGGTCGCGCTCCGACGCCGCCGACGCGGTGATCCGGTCGCTCGCCGCGGCCGTCGCCGCACGCGGCCCGCAGGTCGAGGTCTGCTACGTCGACGTCCGCGGTCCCACGGTCGTCGACGCCGTGATCGGGCTGCGGGACCGCGGCCACGACGGTGCCGTCGTCGTCCCCGCGTTCCTCGCCGCCGGCTACCACGTGCGCACCGACCTGCCCGCCCAGCTCGCCGAGGTCGGCGCCGACCCGGCCCGGTTCCCGGTCACCCGCTCCATGGGTCCCGACCCGCTGCTCGCCGCCGCGGCCCTGGACCGGCTGCGCACGGCCGGCTACCGCGACGGCGACGCCGTCGTCCTCGCGGCGGCCGGCTCGTCGGACCCGTCCGCGGTCGCCCAGGTGCACGCGAGCGCCGGAATGCTCGCCCGCCGGGTCGGCCGTCCGGTCCCGGTCGGGTTCGCCGCCACCGGCAGCCCGTCGGTGACCGAGCTGGTCGCCCGGCTGCACGACGCCGGGGAGCGGCGGGTCGCGGTCGCGTCCTGGCTCCTGGCCCCCGGGGTCTTCCAGACGCGGCTGCTCGGATCGGGGGGCGACGTCGTCGCCGACCCGCTGGGAGTGCACGACGACGTGGTGACCGCCGTCCTCAAGCGCTACGCCGCCGGGGCCGCCGCGGTGCTCGCCGCCTGACCGTGCCCCGGCCCGACCCGGACCTGGTCGCCCGGCTCCGGGCGGCGGGCTGTGTGTTCGCCGAGGACGAGGCCGCGCTGCTCGCCGCGGCGGCCGACGGGCCGGAGCTGGAGGTGCTGGTCCGCCGCCGCATCGCCGGGGAGCCGCTCGAGCAGGTCCTCGGCCGGGTGGACTTCGACGGGCTGACCGTGCGGGTCACCCCGGGGGTGTTCGTGCCGCGCCGTCGCAGCGAGGCGCTGGTGCACGCGGCCGTCGCCGCGCTGCCGGGATCCGCGCATCCCGGGCGCCCGCTCGTGGTCGACCTGTGCTGCGGCTGCGGGGCGCTCGGGCTCGCCGTCGCGCGCCGGGCCGCCGTCGACCTCCACGCCGCCGACGCCGACCCGGTCGCGACCGTCTGTGCCGCGGAGAACCTGGCCGGGGTGGGGACGGTGCACACCGGTGATCTGTTCGCCGCGCTGCCCACCGGGCTGCGGGGACGCGTCGACGTGCTCGTCGCGAACACCCCCTACGTGCCCAGCGGCGCGATCGGCTCGATGCCCCCGGAGGCCCGCGACCACGAGCCCCGTACCGCACTCGACGGCGGCCGCGACGGCCTCGACCCGGCCCGCCGGGTGGCCGCGGGGGCGGGGGAGTGGCTCGCGCCGGGCGGGGCGCTGCTGATCGAGACGGGCACGGCCCAGGCTCCGGTGCTGGCGGAGGTGTTCGGCGGGCACGGTCTCGTCGCGCACATCGGGCACGACCAGGACCGCGACGCGACCTGGGTGGAAGGTCGCGCGGCGCCCTGATCGGCCGCCCGTTTGCTCTGCTCACCGATACGCAGCAGCCCCGGCAGCCCCGTCGAGCCTCGTGACGTCGCTCGGCCCGGCGCATCGAGATGCACGTTCCCGCCCCGGCGAGGGCGAGAACGTGCGCCTCGATCGGGCGGCGGGCCACGTGCTGCGTCATGGTGAGCAGAGCGCTCAGGCTGTCGTGACCACCAGACGTCCGGGAGCGTCCGCGGTCCAGGCCCGCTCCACGTCGCCCAGCTCCGCCACCCGCAGCGGGATCCGGAGCCCTCGGTCGCGACGGCGTCGAGCAGGCGCGGCAGCTCCGCGAGGCCGAGGACCGGCTCAGCGTCTGCGGTGCTCGCGGGGCAGCCGGCCGTCGACCATCAGGATCCCCTCGGCCCGCAGCCGGGCCGCCTGCTCGGCGGCGATGTGCGGGGCCGAGCGCCCGTCGGAGCGCAGCACCCGGTGCCACGGCAGGTCGTGGCCGTCCTCGGCGAGGATCCGGCCGACCAGGCGCGCCGAGCGGATCCCGGCCAGCTCGGCCACCTCGCCGTAGCTGAGGGTCTGCCCGGGCGGGATCGACCGGACGACCTCGCGCACCCGTTCCAGGGTCTCGGAGTCCACGCCTGCAGTCTGACGCTGTCGGTGCCCCGTGGTCTCATCGCCCCATGAGCCGAACAGCCCCCGAGCAGGCGTCGCCGCGCCTGGTGCGTGCGGACCCCCGGCCCGCTCCCGTGCGGGAGTGGACCGGTGCCGCCTCGCGGGTGCTCGCGCACGAGCGCGGCGCGCTGCGGGTGCTGGGCGGCCCGGGCACGGGCAAGACGAGCCTGCTGCTCGACGCGGTCGTCCGCCGCATCCGGGCCGGGGAGCCGCCGGGGTCGGTGCTGCTGCTGGTGGGCAGCCGCCGGGCCGCGGAGGAGCTGCGTGGCCGGCTCACGTCGCTGCTGACCGCGGGAGGGGGTGAGCTCGCCGGGGACTTCGGGGTGCGCACCACCCGCGAGCTGCTGGTGCGGACGGTGCACTCCTACGCGTTCGGGGTGTTGCGGCTGCACGCCGCGCGCTACGAGGACCCGCCCCCGCGGCTGCTGGCCTCGGCCGAGCAGGACGTGGTGGTCCGCGAGCTGCTCGCCGGGGAGATCGACGGCTGGGGCGGCACCGTCCCCGGCTCGGGCTGGCCGGAGCGGCTCGACCCGGCCCTCGGGCTGCCCGGGTTCGCCGCGGAGCTGCGGGAGCTGCTCCTGCGGGCGGCCGAGCGCGGACTGGGGCCACGCGAGCTGGCCGAGCTGGGGCGCGAGCACGGGCGCGAGGAGTGGGTCGCCGCGGCCCGGTTCTTCCGCACCTACGAGGAGGTCACGCTGCTCCGCGGGGCGGCGGGGCGGGGCGCGCCACAGGCGACGGCCCCGGCGCTGGACTCCGCCGAGCTGGTCGCCGCCGCGCTGGACACCCTGGCCGCGGACCCGGACCTGCGGGAGCAGGAGCGGCGCCGGGTCCGTCACCTCCTGGTGGACGACGCGCAGGACCTCGACCCGCAGCAGATGGAGCTGGTCGCGGCGCTGGCCGAGCACGCGGGGTCCACGCTGCTCGCGGGCGACCCCGACCAGGCGGTCCTGACCTTCCGTGGTGCGGACCCGCAGGGCCTGACGGTGCTCGATGCGCCCACCGAGGTCCTCACCGTCGACCACCGCCAGCAGCCGGGGGTCCGCGCGGCCGGGCTGCGGGTGGCCGAGAAGCTGCCCGGTGCCGGGGTGACCCGCACCCGTCGCGGTCCCGGGCCCGCCCCGGGGGACCACGCGGTGCCGGACCCGATCCCGGACGCGGTACCGGAACCGGTGCCCGACGCCGTGCCGGATGCGGCGGGCGCCGGGGTGGGGGAGTCCCTGCAGGTCCGGGTGTTCGGGTCGCCCTCCGCGGAGGCCGGCTGGATCGCCGACCGGCTGCGGCGCGCACACCTCGTCGACGGGGTGCCGTGGTCGGACATGGCGGTGCTGTCCCGGTCCGCGCGGCGCACCCTGCCCGCGCTGCGCCGGGCGCTGGCCGCGGCCGGGGTCCCGCTGGCCGCACCACCGGACGAGGTGCCGCTGCCGCGCCAGCCCGCCGTCGTGCCGCTGCTCCTGGTGCTGCGCGCGGCATGGCGGCCGTCCGCCCTCGACGCCGACCTCGCGACCTCCCTGCTCACCTCACCGCTGGGCGGCGGCGACCCGATGCGGATGCGGCGGCTGCGCCGCGGCCTGCTGCGGATGCACGCCGCCGCGGGGCACGACGTGCGGACCTTCGCCGACGACGAGCGCGTCGAGGCGGGTGAGGTCGACCCGGCCGCGGCGAGCAGCGACCCGTTGCTGGTCGGGATGCTGCGCGACGCCGTCGCGGGCCGGCCCGACCCGCTGCCGATGCTCTCGCCCGCCGAGGCCGCCCCGATGCGCGACGTGGGCCGCCTCCTCGACGCCGCCGCCCGCTCGATCGGCGCGGGCGAGCAGGTCGAGGAGACGTTGTGGAAGGTGTGGCGGCGCACCGGCCTGGCGAAGCGCTGGAGCGAGGCAAGCGCCCGCGGCGGCCCCGGCGGAGCGGCCGCCGACCGGGACCTCGACGCGGTCCTGGCCCTGTTCGACGCGGCCGCCCGCTATACCGACCGGCTGCCCGGCGCCGACGTCGGCGGGTTCCTGGAGTACCTGCTCGACCAGCAGCTGCCGGGGGAGACGCTGGCCCCGCAGGCGCCCCGGGGCGGCGCGGTCGAGCTGCTCACCGCACACGGCGCCCGCGGCCGGGAGTGGACGGTCGTCGCGGTGCCCGGGGTGCAGGAGGGGCTGTGGCCCGACGTACGGCTGCGCGGCAGCCTGCTCGGCCACGAACGGCTCGTCGACCTCGTCGGCGGGGTCGCCGCCCCCGACGACGCGGTCTCCCGCACGGCGCCACTGCTCGCCGAGGAGCGGCGGCTGTTCTACGTCGCCTGCACCCGTGCCCGGACGACGCTGCTGGTCAGCGCCGTGCAGGGGGAGGAGGAGCAGCCCTCCCGGTTCCTCGACGAGCTCGACCCCCGCCCCGCCGACGCCGCCGAGGCCCGCCCGGTGCACCGGCCCGAGCGCTCCCTGGTGACGGCCGAGCTGGTCGGGGAGCTGCGGCGCGCCGTCACCGAGCCCGACCACGGCGACCCGGGACGGGCCGCGCGTCGTCACCGGGCGGCGACCCAGCTGGCCCGGCTCGCCGCGGACGGCGTCCCCGGAGCCCACCCCGACGACTGGTACGGCGTCGCCGACCTGTCCGACGGCGCCCCGCTGCGCGCCGAGGGCGAGCTCGTCCCGATCTCGCCCTCCGACGTCGAGACGATCGCCGGCTGCCCGCTGCGCTGGGTGCTGTCCCGGCACGGCGGCGACGAGACCGGCGCGCTGTCGGCGGTCACCGGGTCCCTGGTGCACGCGCTGGTGCAGGCCCGCGCCGCCGGGGCCGACCCGGTGGAGCTGGAGGAGGCGCTGCGCTCGGCGTGGCGGCGGCTGGACTCCGGGGCGCCGTGGTTCGGGCGCCGCGAGCTGGTCCGGGTGCGGGAGATGCTCGCCGCCTTCGACGACTGGGTCCGCCGCAGCCGTACCGAGGGGCTGGAGCTGGTGGCCGTCGAGCAGCCGGTGCAGCTGGACCTGGACGGCGAGGACGACGGCGAGGGCGACAGCGAGGGCGACGACCCGGGCCTGCCCCTCGGCGGCATCGGTGCGGGCGACGACGACCCGGCGGGGGCCGCGCTCCTGCCGGTCGACACCGACGGCGA
>NZ_JAMXSG010000093.1:0-18689 GCF_024124365.1 Pseudonocardia sp. McavD-2-B | reverse complement strand
CGCCGCCCGCCGTGCGGGAGCTGACCGCCCAGCTGCGCCTGGTCGCGCTGCCGGTGCTGTGGCTGGCCGGTCTCGGCTCGGTCGGCCCGGACGCGCCGGACGTGATGGCGCTGACCGCCGTCACCGACCCCGAGGTGCTGGCCGTGCACACGGCGGCGCACGACGCGCTGGCCGGACGGGTGCGGGGCGCGCACGCCGCGCACCTGCCGGGATCCTGGCTGCCGCACGTGGTGCTGGCGACCGGGCGGCCCGCCGAGGCGTTCGCGTTGCTGCACCCGGTCGAGCCGGTGCGGGCGCGGATCACCGCCGTCGAGCTGCACGACTCGCGCACCGGGGAGACGGTGGCCCTCAGCGCGGGCTGAGCCCCGCGAGGGCCTGCTCGACCAGCCCCTCCACCATGGGGGTGAGCGCGCCGCGTCGGTCGGCCGGGATCGCACACCGGCGCAGGACGGCCCGAGGTAGCCGTCGAACAGGAGGGCGGCGACGTCCGGGTCGGTGGCCGGGTCGGTCCCCGCCGTCGCGGCCCCGCTCGATCCACTCCGCCGGCCGCCGGGCCGCGGTCGTCCGGTGCCGGACCGGCCCGGGCGCGGCGAGCCAGCCGAGCATCATCTGTCCGGTCCCGTCCGGGTCGGTTGTACCGGCCGGGGTCGGAGCCCGCGCGGCTGGTCGTATACCTGCACGGCGGCGGCCCGTCCCCTGTGGTGCGCCCCGACCCTAGGCTTGCCCCGTGGCGGACGAACAGGACGTGCGGCGGATCGCGCTCGCCCTCGACGGCGTCGTCGAGAACCCGAGCGAGGGGTTCGACTTCCGGGTGCGCGGCAAGGGCTTCGTGTGGTCCTGGCCGGAGCGGGTGCCCGGGCGTCGGCGGGTCATCCGCACCGACGTCGCGGTGCTGTACGTCGGCGACGAGGCGGAGAAGCAGGCCCTGCTGCGCGGCGAGCCCGACCTGTTCTTCACCGACCCCGGGCACGAACCGTGGCCGCTGGTGCTCGTCCGCCTGGACCAGGTGGACGAGGCCCGCCTGGCCGAACTGGTCGGCGACGCCCGGCGCATGCGCCTCGACGACGCCGGGCAGGGATAACGTGGCGGACATGGCCATTGTGAAGATCAACGCGATCGAGGTCCCGGAGAACGCGGGCCCCGAGCTGGAGAAGCGGTTCGCGAACCGCCTGCACGCCGTCGACGGGCAGCCCGGCTTCCTCGGTTTCGAGCTGCTGCGCCCCGTCTCCGGCGACGACCGGTACTTCGTCGTGACCCGCTGGGAGACCGAGGCCGACTTCCAGGCGTGGCGCGAGGGCCCGGCCGCCGAGGCGCACGCCGGCCAGCGCTCGCCGCAGCCGGTCGCCAAGGGCGCGTCACTGCTGGAGTTCGAGGTCGTCGACCTGCAGCAGATCGCGGCGGGGTCCTGATCGACGCCCGCGAGGTCGCTGCGGCCTTCTCCGACGAGATCGCCGCGGCGGCCCGCCTGGTCCGCGACGCGGGCGCGCTGCTCATCACCGCCGGCGCCGGGATGGGTGTCGACTCCGGGCTGCCGGACTTCCGCGGCGGCGAGGGCTTCTGGCGGGCCTACCCGCCCTACGCCCGGCTCGGCCTGCGTTTCGAGGAACTCGCCGACCCGGAGCACTTCGCCGACGACCCGGCACTGGCCTGGGGTTTCTACGGCCACCGCCTGCACCTCTACCGGGACACCGTGCCGCACCCCGGGTTCGCGGTACTGCGCCGCTGGGCCGGCCGGGTGCCCTCGAACGTGTTCACCTCGAACGTCGACGGCCAGTTCCAGCGGGCCGGCTTCGCCCCGGACGACGTCGCCGAGGTGCACGGCTCCATCCACCATCTCCAGTGCCTGCGGCTCTGCGGTCACGGCGTGTGGCCCGCCGACGGCGTCGAGGTGCACGTCGACGAGGCCACGATGCGTGCCGTCGGCGAACTGCCCCGCTGCCCGGGCTGCGGCGGCACCGCCCGTCCGGCGATCCTGATGTTCGGCGACGGCGGCTGGGACGACGCGCACGCCGCGACGGCGCTGCAGCGGCACGTGGACTGGCTGGCGGCGCACCGGACCGGTGTGGTCGTCGTCGAGCTGGGGGCTGGCGGTGCGCTGCCCACGGTGCGTCGCCGCTCGGAGCTGGCGTCGGCCGCGACCGGCGCGCTGGTGCGGATCAATGTCCGCGAGCCGCAGGTGCGCCACGGTCGCGGGGTCGGCATCGCGGCCCCCGCGGCCGCGACCCTCGCCGCGATCGACGCCGCCCTCTGAGCCGACCCGCCCCGCGCACCTGCGTGCCGCGGGGCGGGGCAGGGCTCAGGAGGGGACGGCCTTCTGGTCCGGGACGACGATCGCGGGCAGGTCGGCGAGACCGGCCAGCGCCGCGTCGTGGACCTCGGACGCCGGGACGGTGCCGTGCACGCCGGGCAGGGCCCGGGTGGCCGTGGCCGCCGCGACGACGGTCGGCACGTAGCCGCCGGAGAACGCGCTGCGCGCGGTGGAGTTCACACACATGTGCGTCATGAACCCGGCGAGCACCAGGTCCTGGTAGCCCTCCAGCAGCTCCGCCAGCCCGGTGTGGACGAACGCGCTGGGGAAGTTCTTGGTCACCACGGCCTCGCCGTCGCGCGGGGCGACCGAGTCGTGGATGGCGCCGATCGGCGCGGTGACGTCGTACGGGCTCCCCTCGCCGGCGTCGTGCCGGATGTGGATGATCCGGGACCCGGCGGAGCGGGCGCGGTCGAGCAGCTCGGCCGCCTCCCCGAGGGCCGGCTCGACGTTCTCCAGCCGCATCACGCCCTCGGTGTAGGTGTTCTGCAGGTCGATCATGATGAGTGCGGAGCGGGACAGCGGGGCCGGTTCCGCCGGCAGGCCCATCAGTCCGCGCAGGGTGTGCGTCATCGGTGCTCCTCGGCCGGGGACGACCACGGCCCGGGACGGTCGTCCCGGGCCGTGGTGGGGGGTGGTCAGTCCTGCATCGCCCGGTACTCGTCGTCGGTGAACAGCCGCGAGCGGATCAGGAACCGGACGCCCTCCGGCGCCTCGACCGAGAACCCGCTGCCGCGTCCTTTGACGACATCGACCGTGAGATGCGTGTGCTTCCAGTACTCGTACTGCGACGCCGACATCCAGAATCCGATCGGCCGGTCCACACCCTCGACGACCAGGTCGCCGAGGTGGACGTCCGACCCGCCCGTCCGGAAGTCCCCGTCCGGGTAACACATGGGGGCGCTGCCGTCGCAGCACCCACCGGACTGGTGGAACATCAGCGGGCCGTGCAGGTCGGTGAGCTTCACGAGCAGATCGGCGGCGGCCGGCGTCAGCGTCACCCGCTCGGTCGGGGTGACGCCGACGTCCGGCTCCCCCATCAGAAGAAGCCCAGCGCGTTCGGCGAGTAGCTCTGCAGGATGTTCTTCGTCTGCTGGTAGTGGTCCAGCATCATCTTGTGGTTCTCGCGCCCGATACCGGACTGCTTGTAGCCACCGAAGGCCGCGTGCGCCGGGTAGGCGTGGTAGTTGTTCACCCACACCCGGCCGGCCTGGATCTCGCGGCCCGCGCGGTAGGCGGTGTTCGCGTCGCGGCTCCACACGCCGGCGCCGAGGCCGTAGAGCGTGTCGTTGGCGATCTTCATGGCGTCGTCGTAGTCGGTGAAGCGCGCGACCGACACGACCGGGCCGAAGATCTCCTCCTGGAAGATCCGCATCTGGTTGTTGCCCTCGAACACGGTCGGCTTGATGTAGTAGCCGCCCGCGAGGTCGCCGCCCAGCTCGGCCTTCTCACCACCGGCGAGGACCTTGGCTCCCTCCTGCCGGCCGATGTCGATGTAGGAGAGGATCTTCTCGAACTGGTCGTTCGAGGCCTGCGCACCCATCATGACGTCGGTGTCGAGCGGGTTGCCCTGCTTGATCTGCTCGACGCGCTTGACGGCCTGCTCGATGAACTCGTCGTAGATGCCGCCCTGGATAAGCGCACGCGACGGGCAGGTGCAGACCTCGCCCTGGTTGAGCGCGAACATCGCGAAGCCCTCGAGCGCCTTGTCGTAGAAGGCGTCCTGCTGCGCGGCGACGTCGTCGAAGAAGATGTTGGGGCTCTTGCCACCCAGCTCCAGGGTGACCGGGATCAGGTTCTCCGAGGCGTACTGCATGATCAGCCGGCCGGTGGTGGTCTCACCGGTGAAGGCGATCTTGCGGATGCGCTTGTTCGACGCCAGCGGCTTGCCCGCCTCGACACCGAAGCCGTTGACGACGTTCAGCACGCCCGGCGGGAGCAGGTCGGCGACCAGCTCGAGCAGCACGTGGATCGAGACCGGGGTCTGCTCGGCGGGCTTCAGGACGATCGCGTTGCCGGCGGCGAGCGCGGGGGCGAGCTTCCAGATCGCCATCAGGATCGGGAAGTTCCACGGGATGATCTGGCCTACGACGCCCAGCGGCTCGTGGAAGTGGTAGGCGATGGTGTCGGCGTCGATCTCCGACGACGTGCCCTCCTGCGCCCGGATCGCACCGGCGAAGTAGCGCAGGTGGTCGACGGCGAGCGGGATGTCGGCGGCGAGGGTCTCGCGGCAGGCCTTGCCGTTGTCCCAGGACTCGGCGATCGCGATCAGCTCGAGGTTGGCCTCGACCCGGTCGGCGATCTTGTTCAGGATGTTCGCCCGCTCACCCGCGGAGGTCTTCCCCCACGCCGGTGCGGCGGCGTGCGCAGCGTCGAGCGCCTTCTCGACGTCCTCCGCGGTGCCCCGGGCGACCTCGGTGAAGTTCTCACCGGTGATCGGGGTGGGGTTCTCGAAGTACTGGCCCTTCACCGGAGCGACGTACTCGCCGCCGATGAAGTGCTCGTAGCGCGGCTTGAAGGAGACGACGCTGCCCGGCTGACCGGGGTTGGCGTAGACGGCCATGAATGGTCCTTCCCTGAGGTGCTTCGTCGAACCGAGGGCGCGGTGCGGAACGCACGTTGCGCGTGACCGCCGACACTAGGAAGGTGGGGGTTGCACGGAAGTTGCACGCAGATGCGGAACCTGACCCTCCGGTGAGTGCCGATGACGCGGATTCGATTCAGGTAAGGCAAAGCTGACCGTATGGTGAGGACGTGGCAGCGCAGCACGCGGATCGCCGGGTGTACGAGCAGGCACGGGACGCCGTGCTCGGCGGCTCCCCCGGTGCGCGCGGTGCCGGGGTCCGGCCCGAGGTCCGCGCCTCCTGGGCCCGCTCGCTGGCCGCGGCGGTCGACCCGGAACGCTCCCGTCCCCCGCACGACTACGACCGCGCCGAGCTCACCGACCGGCGGGCGGCGCACCCCCTCGCGTCCGTGCTGCCGGTGCTGCGCGACACGCTGACCGACGCCGCCGAGCAGGCCCGGCACATGATGATCGTGACCGACGGGAAGGGCCGGATCCTGTGGCGCGAGGGCGCCCGCGCGGTGCTGACCCGGGCCGAGCGGGTCGACCTGGTGGAGGGCACCCGGTGGAGCGAGGACACCGTCGGGACCAACGCGATGGGCACCGCGCTGGCCGGCGCCGCGCCGGTCCGCATCCACTCCGCCGAGCACCTGGTCAGCGCCTACCACCCGTGGACCTGCGCGGCCGCCCCGGTGCGCGACCCGGCGACCGGACGCGTGGTGGGCACCGTCGACGTCACCGGGCCGGAGGAGAGCTTCCACCCGACGACGCTGGCGCTGGTCACCGCGGCCGCGCGGCTGGCCGAGCACCGGCTGCTGGCCATCGCCGAGGCCCATGACCGGCGGCTGCGCGAGGAGTACTGGCCGCACCTGACCCGACTCGGCGGCACCCCGGGCGCGCTGCTGTCCGCGCACGGGCGGGTGCTGGCCGCGTCGCCGGGCAGTGAGTTCCCCGAGCGGATCGCCCTGCCCGACGGCGGGGACCGGGTCGTCGTCGACGGCGTCGCGGTCGGCGGGGTGCCGCTGGGCGGCGGCCCCGTCGCCGGGGTGCTGGAGCCGCTCGGCGAGGGCTGGCTGCTGCGGCTCCCCCCGGGCGGACCCGTCCGGACGGCCCTGACACTGCCGCTGCTCGGGGCGCGTACCCCCGTCGTCGCCCGCCGGGACGGGCGCCCGGTACGCCTGGGCCTGCGGCACGCCGAGGTCCTCGCGCTGCTGGCGCTGCACCCGGAGGGACTGACCGCCGACCAGCTCGCCGCCGCCCTCTACGGCGACGGCGGCCGCGCCATCACCGTGCGCGCCGAGGTCCACCGGCTGCGCCGCGCCGTCGGTGAGGACACCGTGCGGACCCAGCCCTACCGGCTCGTCGCCGACGTCGACGCCGACTTCCTGCGGCTGCGCGCGGCGCTGCGGGAGGGCCGGATCCGCGACGCCGCGGCCGAGGCCGCCCGCGGGCCGCTGCTGCCGACCTCGGACGCACCGGAGGTCCGCCGGGCCCGCGAGCAGCTCGCCGTCGCCGTCCGGTCGGCGCTGCTGCGGGCCGACGACCCGGACGCGCTGTGGACCCTGGTCCGGGCCGGGCGGGGCGACGGCACCGACGACGAGGAGCTGCGCCACCGGCTGCGAGCGCTGCTGCCGTCGTCGGACCCGCGGCACGACGAGCTCGGCTGAGCGCTCAGTCCGGGTCGGTGTGGTCGGGGATGCCGTCGTCGTCGGAGTCGGGCAGCCGCGGGTCCTCCTCACCGGCACGCACCGCCTCCAGCTGCGCGGACAGCGCCACCCCGGCCAGCAACGCGACCCCGCTGATGTTCGCCCAGATCAGCAGGGCCATCACCGCCGTCAGCGGCCCGTAGGTCTCACCGAAGGTGTCCGCGACGGCGACGTAGAGACCCAGCAGTCCGGACGCGACCAGCCACAGCAGCACCGTGACCGCGGCCCCGGCGCCCAGCCAGGACAGTCCCGGCTGGCGACGGCGCGGCGCGAACCGCAGCAGCACCGTCACCGCGACGACGAGCAGCGCGAGCCCGACCGGCCAGCGCACGACGTCCCACACCGTCTCCGCGACCGCACCCCACCGGTACACCTCGCGCACCGCGTCCCCGAACGGCTCCCCCGCCACGATCAGCAGCAGCCCGGTCGCCATGGCGACGCCCGCGGTGGCGGTCAGCGCCGCGGCACGCGCGTACTTGGCGAGCGCGGGCCGGTCCCGCTCGGTGCCGTAGATCCGGTTCGCGCCCCGCTCCAGCTGCGCGAACGCCGAGGTCGCCGCGGCGAACGCGGTGAGCAGGCCGAGCGCGAGGACCAGCTCACCGCGTTCCCCGGTGGGGGTGTCGTCCCGCTCGGCCTGCTCACCGGGGTCGTCCGGGTCGACCTCCCCCGCTCCGGCACCGCGGACGGCCTCGGCGACCAGCTCGTCGCTGGTCCCGGGGGACAGCGCCAGCACCGTGCGGGCGACGACCTCCGAGGCGCCCTCGGCGCCCGCCGCGGCGGACAGCCCGACCCCGGCGATGATCAGCGGGACGGCGGCGAGCGCCAGCTGCAGGCCGAACGCGCGGGCGTGGGAGAAGCCGTCGCCGTAGCGGAAGCGCAGGAAGCCCGCGGACAGCAGGTGCCCGAGGCCGTAGCGGCGCAGCGTGTGGGCGGCGTCGTCGGCGGAGAGCTCCTCGCCGCTCATCAGCCGGGTCTCGGGGACCGGGCGCACCGAGCTCATGCGCAGAACCTAGCCGCAGGCGGAAAGAATGACGCTCGTGGACACCCCGGCACGGACCGACCGCTTCGACGAGCTGGTGGAGCGCGCCCGGGCGCTCGCCGCCGGACGACGACGGGCGGTGCTCGGCATCGCGGGGGCCCCCGGGGCCGGGAAGACGACCGTCGCGCTGGCCCTGGTCCGGGCGCTCGCCGCCACGCCCCCGGACGGGCTCGGCCCCGGCTGGGTCGCCCATGTCCCGATGGACGGCTTCCATCTCGCCGACGTCGAGCTGGACCGGCTGCGCCGACGTCATCGCAAGGGCGCCCCCGACACCTTCGACGCCGACGGCTACGCCGCGCTGCTCGCCCGGCTGCGGCTCACCCCCGACGACGGCGCGGGCCCGGTGTACGCCCCGGCGTTCGACCGGGAGATCGAGCAGCCCGTCGCCGGGTCGGTCCCGGTGCACCCGCAGTGCCGGCTCGTGGTCAGCGAGGGCAACTACCTGCTCCTCGACACCCCCCGCTGGCGGGCGGTGCGGGCAGGGTTCGACGCCGTGTGGTTCCACGAGACCGACGAGGCGCTCCGGCTGGAGCGCCTGGTCGCGCGGCACGTGCGCTTCGGCAAGACCCTGGAGGCGGCCCGGGTGTGGGTCGAGCGCACCGACGAGCCGAACGCCCGACTCGTCGAGGCGTCCCGGCACCGGGCCGACCTGGCCGTCGCGCTGCCCGACCAACCCCCCGGTCCGCTCCCAGGGGAACCTTCGTAGCGCTCTACGCCTCGAAAGTTCCCCTGGGGGCCACCGGGCCGGGATCGGAACCGGGCTCCGGACCGACGACGGCGGGCCGCCCCGGGAGTTCCCGGGACGGCCCGCCGCCGTCATGCGTGGGTCTGTCTCACTCCTCGCCGGCCAGCGCGGTGGGCGGGGTGTCCGGCACCGGCTCGGACGGCTTGCGCTCACCGCGGAAGGTGAACTTGGCCTTGTCCGACCAGGCGTTGGAGCCCTCCTCCGCGGAGGTGTCGAGGCCCTCGACGTCGACGATGACGATCTGCCCGGCCTCGATCTCGCCGAACAGGATCTTCTCCGACAGCTGGTCCTCGATCTCCCGCTGGATCGTCCGGCGCAGCGGCCGGGCGCCCAGGACCGGGTCGAACCCGCGGTGGGCCAGCAGCTTCTTGGCGTTGTCGGTGAGCTCGATGCCCATGTCCTTGTTCGCCAGCTGCTTCTCCACCCGCCCGATCATCAGGTCGACCATCTGGATGATCTGTTCCTGGTTGAGCTGGTGGAAGACGATGATGTCGTCGATGCGGTTGAGGAACTCCGGCCTGAAGTGCTTCTTCAGCTCGTCGTTGACCTTCGTCTTCATCCGCTCGTAGTTCGACTTCTCGTCGCCACCGGAGGAGAAGCCCAGTCCCACGGCCTTCGAGATGTCCTGGGTACCCAGGTTCGAGGTGAAGATCAGCACGGTGTTCTTGAAGTCGACCGTGCGGCCCTGGCCGTCGGTGAGACGGCCGTCCTCGAGCACCTGCAGGAGCGTGTTGTAGATCTCCTGGTGCGCCTTCTCGATCTCGTCGAACAGCACCACCGAGAACGGCTTGCGCCGCACCTTCTCGGTGAGCTGGCCGCCCTCCTCGTAGCCGACGTACCCGGGAGGGGCACCGAACAGCCGCGAGGCGGTGTAGCGGTCGTGGAACTCACCCATGTCGATCTGGATGAGGGCGTCGTCCTCGCCGAACAGGAAGTTGGCGAGCGCCTTGGACAGCTCGGTCTTACCGACACCGGACGGGCCGGCGAAGATGAACGAGCCGGACGGGCGCTTCGGGTCCTTCAGGCCGGCGCGGGTACGACGGATCGCCTGCGAGACGGAGCGGACCGCGTCCTCCTGGCCGATGATCCGCTTGTGGACCTCGTCCTCCATCTTGAGCAGACGGGTCGTCTCCTCCTCGGTCAGCTTGAACACCGGGATGCCGGTCCAGTTGCCCAGCACCTCGGCGATCTGCTCGCCGTCGACCTCCGCGACGACGTCGAGGTCGCCCGACTTCCACTGCTTCTCGCGCTCGGCCTTCTCGCCGAGCAGGGTCTTCTCCTGGTCGCGCAGGTGCGCGGCCCGCTCGAAGTCCTGCGCGTCGATCGCCGACTCCTTGTCCCGGCGGACGTTCGCGATCTTCTCGTCGAACTCCCGCAGGTCCGGCGGAGCCGTCATCCGGCGGATGCGCATCCGGGCGCCGGCCTCGTCGATCAGGTCGATCGCCTTGTCCGGCAGGAAGCGGTCGTTGATGTAGCGGTCGGCCAGCGTCGCGGCCGAGGCCAGTGCGTCGTCGGTGATCGTGACGCGGTGGTGCGCCTCGTACCGGTCACGCAGACCACGAAGGATCTCGATCGTGTGCTCGACCGACGGCTCGGACACCTGGATCGGCTGGAAGCGGCGCTCCAGCGCGGGGTCCTTCTCGACGTACTTGCGGTACTCGTCGAGCGTCGTCGCACCGATGGTCTGCAGCTCGCCGCGGGCCAGCATCGGCTTGAGGATCGAGGCGGCGTCGATCGCGCCCTCGGCGGCACCCGCACCCACCAGGGTGTGGATCTCGTCGATGAACAGGATGATGTCGCCGCGGGTGCGGATCTCCTTGAGCACCTTCTTGAGGCGCTCCTCGAAGTCACCGCGGTAGCGGGAACCGGCGACCAGCGAGCCCAGGTCGAGGGTGTAGAGCTGCTTGTCCTTCAGCGTCTCCGGGACCTCGCCCTTGACGATCGCCTGGCCGAGGCCCTCGACGGCGGCGGTCTTGCCGACGCCGGCCTCGCCGATCAGCACCGGGTTGTTCTTGGTCCTCCGCGAGAGGACCTGCATGATCCGCTCGATCTCCTTCTCCCGGCCGATGACCGGGTCCAGCTTGCCCTCACGGGCCTGCTGGGTGAGGTTGCGACCGAACTGGTCCAGCACCAGCGACGAGGACGGCGTGCCCTCGCCACGGCCACCGGTGCCGCTCTCCTGCGGCTCCTTGCCCTGGTAGCCGGACAGCAGCTGGAGCACCTGCTGACGGACACGGTTGAGGTCGGCGCCCAGCTTGACCAGCACCTGGGCCGCGACGCCCTCGCCCTCGCGGATGAGGCCGAGCAGGATGTGCTCGGTCCCGATGTAGTTGTGGCCGAGCTGCAGCGCCTCGCGCAGCGACAGCTCCAGCACCTTCTTCGCCCGGGGGGTGAAGGGGATGTGCCCGGACGGGGCCTGCTGCCCCTGGCCGATGATCTCCTCGACCTGCTGTCGCACGCCCTCCAGAGCGATACCGAGGGACTCGAGCGCCTTCGCGGCGACGCCCTCTCCCTCGTGGATCAGGCCAAGGAGGATGTGCTCGGTCCCGATGTAGTTGTGGTTGAGCATCCGGGCCTCTTCCTGGGCCAGGACGACAACACGTCGCGCTCGGTCGGTGAACCTCTCGAACAATTCGCACTCCTTGCCTGCTGCGCCTCACTGACGGCGCGACCAGCATCTCCGTACGGTCCGGGCTCGCCCGAACCGACACTGCGCCCTCGCGTGACACCGCGCCAGGCCACCCTCACGGGAGACCACATACCACTGTATCGGTCGAAGGGGCCCCGGCGCCTCCACCTGACGTGCACCGGGGTACGTGCCCGCAGTAACACGGGTGACACCTGCCGTGTTCCCGACGGACGTCAGCCGGTCGCGGCAGCGGCCTCCTCGCGCTCCCGCTCGGCCGCCTTGAACTGCCGGAACCCCTCCTCGTCGCGCCCGCGGCGCCAGTACCCGGAGATCGACAGGTCGTCCTTGGCGACGCCGCGCTCGCGGGTGAGGTGCCTGCGGAGTTCGCGCACGGCGATCGCCTCACCGTGCACGAAGGCGTGCACGCGCCCGGGGAGGAACTCCAGACCCGCGACGACGGCGGGCAGCTGCTCCGAGTCCGGGTCGCCCCCGGCGTCGATGCGGTACAGCCACCGCACGTCCACCCCGGGGCCCGTCGGCACGTCGATCTCGTCGCCGGGACCGTCCACCTGCAGGACGGCGACGACCGGTCGCCCGGCCGGGATCCGCTCGAGCGCGGCGCAGATCGCGGGCAGCGCGGCCTCGTCGCCGACGAGCAGGTGCCAGTCGGCGTCCGGGTCCGGGGCGTAGGCGCCGCCGGGGCCGAGCATCCGCAGCCGGTCGCCCGGGCGGGCGGCGGCCGCCCACGGGCCGGCGAGGCCGGTGTCGCCGTGGTGGACGAAGTCGATGACGAGCTCGCCTGCGGCGTGGTCGAGCGAGCGGACGGTGTAGGTCCGCTGGGCGGGCCACCGGTCGCGCGGCAGCTCGGCGTGCACCCGGTCCATGTCCAGCGGCTCGGGGTACTCGACGCCGGGGAGCGGGAAGAGGATCTTGACGTAGCGGTCGGTGTGCTCCGTGACGGGGAACGCCGCCAGGCCGTCGCCACCGGCGACGACGCGCACCATGTGCGGGCTCAGACGTTCGGTGCGGAGCACCCTGAGATCGGTGACGGGGCGGGCCATCAGGCTGCCTCCCAACGACGAGAGGGGAAGGGGCCGTCGCGACGGTACCCCTCCCCCGCCCCGCCGGGTAAGGCAGACCTTAGTTCTCCTGGTGGTAGGCCTCGAGCACCTCGGCCGGGATGCGGCCGCGGTCCGAGACCTTCATCCCGCGGTTGCGGGCCCACTCGCGGATCGCCTGGTTCTGCTCGCGGTCGACCGACGGGCGGCGGGCCGCCCCGCCCGACGAGCCGCTGCTGCGCCGGCGGGCCGCGCCACCGGCGCGACGGGCGGCCGCGACGTAGTCGGCTAGCACGTCGCGCAGCTTCTTCGCATTCCCGTCGGACAGGTCGATCTCGTAGTTGCGTCCGTCGAGACCGAACTCGATCGTCTCGTCCGCCGCGTCACCGGTCAGATCGTCGACGAGCCGGACTTCCTTGATCTGCGCCATCTCCGCAGCCTCCCTGAATGGCCGAACACGTTCATGATGAGGGACCGGGGCGGACATCGGCGACTGCGCGATGCAATAGCAGGACGCAATATGAGGCCACCGGGTACCGGTTCCGACTCGAATCCGAGAGTATCCGAGAAATGTTCGTGTCGTCGACCTGGGTACGGCGAAATACGGCGAACCGAGTTCGACACCACTCGTACGGGTCCGCCAAACACGACGCCCCCGGTCGCTCTTCGCGGCCGGGGGCGTCGTCGGATGTGCGTTCGGAACCGGTTCAGGACTCGCCGCGGACCAGCGGGAACAGGATCGTCTCGCGGATTCCGAGGCCGGTCAGCGTCATCAGGAGACGGTCGATACCCATTCCCATCCCACCGGTGGGCGGCATGCCGTACTCCATGGCGCGCAGGAAGTCCTCGTCGAGCTGCATGGCCTCCGGGTCGCCCGCCGCGGCCTTGAGCGACTGGGCGTGCAGGCGTTCCCGCTGCTCGACCGGGTCCACCAGCTCGGAGTAGGCCGTGGCCAGCTCCACGCCGAAGACGATGAGGTCCCAGGACTCCGACAGCCGCGGGTCGTCGCGGTGCGCACGGGTCAGCGGCCGCACCTCGACCGGGAAGTCGCGCACGAAGGTCGGCTCGTGCAGGGTGTGCTCGACCAGCTTCTCGAACAACTCCAGCACGATCTGTGCGGCCGTCGGGTAATCGGTGATGTCGACGTCGTGGGCGTGCGCGATCCGCTGCAGTTCCGACAGTTCCGTGTCCGGCGTCACGTCCCGCCCGACGGCCTCGGACACCGATCCGTAGATGGTCACCGATCGCCACTCGCCACCGAGATCGTGCTCGGTGCCGTCGTGGTGGCGCACCGTGGTGGAACCGAACAGCGCCTGCGCCGAGGACTGGATCAGCTCCCGCGTCAGGACCGCCATGTCGTCGTAGGTCGCGTAGGCCTGGTAGGCCTCCAGCATCGCGAACTCCGGGGAATGCGTGGAGTCGATGCCCTCGTTCCGGAACACCCGGTTCAGCTCGAAGACGCGCTCGATACCACCGACCACGCAACGCTTCAGGAACAGCTCCGGTGCGATCCGCAGATACAGATCGGAGTCGAGTGCGTTCGCGTGCGTCACGAACGGACGCGCAGTGGCACCGCCGTGCAGGTTCTGCAGCATCGGCGTCTCGACCTCGATGAAGTCGCGGCCGGTGAGCGACTCGCGGACGGTCCGCAGCACGGTGGACCGCGCGCGCACGGTCTCGCGGGCCTGCGGGCGCAGGATGAGGTCGACGTAGCGCTGCCGGACCCGGTTCTCCTCCGAGAGCTCCTTGTGCGCGGTCGGCAGCGGCCGGACCGACTTCGCGGCGACCGACCACTCGTCGACCATCACCGAGAGCTCGCCCCGTCGCGAGGTGATGACCTCACCGCGCACCGCGACGAAGTCACCCATGTCGACGACGGACTTCCAGCCGGCCAGCGCCTCGGCCCCGACCCGGTCGAGCGAGAGCATGGCCTGCAGCTCGGTGCCGTCGCCCTCGCGCAGCGTCGCGAAGCACAGCTTGCCGGTGTTCCGCACGAAGATCACCCGGCCGGCGACGGCCACGGTCTCGCCCGTCGCGGTGTCCGCGGGCAGGTCCGGGTGGGCGTCGCGGACCTGGCGCAGCGAGTGCGTGCGGGGGACCTCGACGGGGTACGGGTCGGTGCCCGCGGCGATCAGCTCCGCGCGCTTGGCCCGGCGCACCCGCATCTGCTCGGGGAGGTCGGCCTCGGTCGCCGGGTCGGACGGTGTGCCGGGAGTGTTCACGGCAGGTCAGGCTATCGGCGGTACCCGGGGGCGCCCGTCGTCACCCCCCACCTCCGCGGCGAGGCCTCGCGCGGTGGTCGGCCACCGGCCTACCGTGCGGAGGTGCCCGACGACGAGGTGGACCGCGGCCGCACGTTCGGTGCCGTCGCGCGCGCCTACGACGACCACCGCCCCGCCTACCCCGACGCCGCCGTCGACGCGGCGCTGGCCGGGACCCCGGAACGGCCCCGCGTGCTCGACCTGGGCGCGGGGACCGGGAAGCTGACGCGCGTCCTGACCGCCCGCGGGCTCGACGTCGTCGCAGTGGAGCCGGACCCGGCGATGCTCGCGGTGCTGCGCGAGCGCTCCCCCGGCGTCGAGGCCCGGACCGGGTCCGCGGAACGCATCCCGCTGCCCGACGGCCACCTCGATGCCGTCCTGGTCGGGCAGGCGCTGCACTGGTTCGACCTCGACCGGGCCGCCCCGGAGATGGCGCGGGTGCTGCGGTCCGGCGGGGTGCTGGCCGGGCTGTGGAACGGCGGGGACGACGACGTCGCCTGGATCCGCGAGTTCGCCGAGCTCACCGTGCGCGGTCGGCGGGTGCCCGACAACCCGGCCGGTGGCGGCGACGCGACGCCGCACCCGGGCTCCCCCTGGTTCGTCGACGACGGGGAGGACCGCGTCACCTGGGACCGCCCGACCACCGTCGACGAGCACCTCGCCGACATCGCCACGCACTCCTGGGCGCTGCGGAGCACCCCGCAGGACCGGGACGCGGTGTTCGCCGCCGCCCGGGAGTTCCTGACCGGGCAGGTCGCCGACGCCGACGGCCGCTTCACCATGCCGATGCGCACGATCGTGCGGCGGTCCCGCAAGCTCTGAGCCCGGCCGGCGGGCGCGGTCCACGGGCCCGGTCAGCGGGGCCGGTGGTGGCGCAGGTGGGTCAGCCGCAGCCCGTGCAGCGTCAGGTCCGGGACGTGGTGGGTGACGGTGTCGGCACGGCCGTGGACGAGCTCCGCGAGCCCACCGGTGACGATCACGGTGACCGGCAGCGCGTCCGGGCCCAGCTCGGCGAGGATCCGGCGGACCAGCCCGTCGACCTGCCCGGCGGCGCCGTAGAGCACCCCGGCCTGGACGGCCTCGACCGTCGTCCGGCCGATCACCGAGCGCGGCTCGACCAGGTCCACCGGCCGCAGCGACGACGCCCGCTCGGCCAGCGCCTGCATCGCGATGTCGATGCCCGGGGCCAGCGCTCCGCCGAGGAACTCACCCTTCGCGGTGACCACGTCGATGTTCGTGCAGGTCCCGAGGTCGACGCAGACGCAGGTGGTGCCGAACAGGTGGTGCGCGGCGAGCGAGTTCACGACCCGGTCCGCGCCCACCTCGCGCGGGTGGTCCACCAGCAGCGGCACGCCCGTCCGTACCCCCGGCCCGACGACGAGCGTCCGCATCCGGTCCGACCAGCGCGAGAGCAGCGTGCGCAGCTCCCGCGACGGCCCGGGCACCGTGGACAGCGCGGCGACCGCGGTGACCTCGGGGAAGTGCGCGCCGAGCATCCCGGTGACGGTCAGGTCCAGCTCGTCGGCGGTGGCACTGGTGTCGGTGCGCAGCCGCCAGCGCCGCTCCGGCTCCGGGTCGAGCGCCTCCGCACCCGTCCCGGTGTCGGGGTAGAGCCCCAGCGAGACGTGGGTGTTCCCCACATCGATGCAGAGCAGCACCGTGTCGTCCTCAGCGGGCCGCGCTGGTCAGCAGGCCCGAACCCTCCGGGGCGTGCCCCGGGTCGGCGCCCAGGTCGGCGATCCGGTTGTCGGCGTCGACGAAGACGACGCGCGGGCTGTAGTCGCGCAGCTCGGCCTCGTCGTAGGAGCCGTAGGAGATCAGGATGACCAGGTCACCGGGGTGCACCAGGTGCGCGGCGGCGCCGTTGATGCCGATCACCCCGGAGCCGGGCTCGCCGGTGATCACGTAGGTCTCCAGGCGGGCGCCGTTGGTGATGTCGACGATGCTGACCTGCTCGCCCTCGAGCAGGTCGGCGGCCGCCATCAGGTCGGCGTCGACGGTGACCGAGCCGACGTAGTGCAGGTCGGCCTGCGTCACGGTGGCGCGGTGGATCTTGGACTTCATCATCGTGCGGTTCACGGCGGTTCTCCTCGGGACGCGGTCAGAACGCGATGGGGGCGTTGTCGATCAGACGGGTGGCGCCGACCCGGGCGGCGACGAGCAGGCGGCCGTCCCCGGCGCCCGGGGCGGGGGCCGGTCCGAGGTCGGTGTCGCGCAGCTCGAGGTAGTCGACGTCGACCTCCGGCTCGGTCGCCAGCTCGGCGCGGGCGGCGTCCAGCACGGCGTCGTGCCCGCGGACCGACACCGCGGCCCCGGCCGCGAGCGCGCGCGACAGCACGGCGGCGGCGCGGCGCTGCCCGGGGTCGAGGTAGACGTTGCGCGAGGACAGGGCCAGGCCGTCGTCCTCGCGGACGGTCGGGACGCCGACGACCCGGGTCGGGAAGTCCAGGTCGCGCACCATCCGGCGGATCAGCGTCAGCTGCTGGTAGTCCTTCTCGCCGAACAGCGCGACGTCCGGGCCGACGATGTGGAACAGCTTGGACACGACGGTCAGGACGCCGTCGAAGTGGCCCTTCCGGGAGGCACCCTCCAGCTCGTCGCCGAGCGGCCCGGCGGTGACGCGGGTCTGCGAGCCCGGCGGGTACATGTGCTCGACCTGCGGGGTGAACACCAGCTCGACGCCCTCCTCGCGGCAGGCGTCGAGGTCGGCCTCGATCGGGCGCGGGTAGCGGTCGAGGTCCTCGCCCGCGCCGAACTGCAGCGGGTTCACGAAGATCGACACGACCGGGACGACGGCGCCGGGGATCCGCTTCGCATGCCGGATCAGCTCGCGGTGGCCCTCGTGCAGGGCGCCCATCGTGGGGATGAGGACGACCTTGCGGCCCGCACCGCGCAGCGCGCGGGTGACCGCGGCGAGCTTCGCGGGGTCGGCGTGCACGGTCAGCCGGCCGGTGCCGTAGCCGTTCCGGGTGGAGCCGGGGGTGCTCACTTCTCCTCCAGTGCGGTCTCGATGTCGCGGACGCCGTCGGGGCCGAGGAGCCCGGCGGCGGCGGCGCGGTGGGCGGTGCGCCCGGCCAGCGCCCGGTAGACGGCGGCCAGGTCGGCGTCGGCGTCACCGATGTGCTCCAGGTGGGTCCGGACGGTGCCGGCGTCGCCGCGGGCGACCGGTCCGGTCAGCGCGCGGTCGCCGTGGCGCAGCGCGTTGTCCAGCGCGGCCGACAGCAGCGGCGCGACGAGCCGCTCCGCGGGCCGGATGCCGGCGGTCTCCAGCAACTGCACGCAGTCCCCGACCAGGGTGGTCAGATGGTTGGCGCCGTGGGCGAGCGCGGCGTGGTAGAGCGGGCGCATCGCCTCGGGGATGCGGACGGGCTCGGCCGACATCTCCAGCACGAGTGCCTCGGCGACGCTCCAGCCGACGGCGTCGCGCGGGTCGCCGTGCTCCGGGTCGCCGGGGGCGGTGACGCCGATGCAGCAGGCGGCGAGCCGGTCGACGTCCTCGGGGCGGCCGGTCACCGTCATCGCCGGGTGCAGCGCCAGCGGCAGCACACCCTGCTCCGTCGCCGGGTCCAGCACCGCGACGCCGCGCGACCCCGCCGTGTGGACGGCGATCTGGCCCGGGCGGAAGCACCCGGCGGCGGCGAGGCCACGGACCAGGCCGGGCAGCACGTCGTCGGGGACGGCGAGCAGGACCAGGTCGGCGCGCGAGCAGACCTCGTCCGGTGGGAGCAGGGGGACGTCGGGGAGCAGGGTCTCCGCCCGGCGCACCGAGGCCTGCGAGACCCCGGAGGCGGCGACGACGTGGTGGCCCGCGCGGGCGAGCGCGGCGCCCAGCACCGCACCGACCCGACCGGCCGAGACCACCCCGACCGCGAGCCGCGCGGGGCGACCGCCATCGATCGCAGAGTCCATCACGAGAATCCGTTTCCTCCCGTTCCGGTCCTGGTGGGGTACCGGTCGGGCAATCCGCGGGTGGCGCGACCTCCGGTGGCCGCGCGCCGGACGCGAGGGTAGACGCGCGCCGGGTGGCGACGGGTGGTCCTGAGACCGGCCTCACCCGTCCCGGTACGACGATGATCACCGGTTGTGGAGTCCGGCGCCCACCGGGCGGACGCTGCGCTCCACAACCGGTGATCACCGGGTCGCGGGGTGGTCCGGGTCGTCGTCCGGACGGAGCATCGGGCGGGTGGGGCCGGGGTCCGACGGATCGTCGTGGTGGCGGCCGTGGGTCCCGCCGGCGGGTGGGTCCGGACGGCGGACGGCACGCGTGAGGTGCTCGTCGCCACCCCCGGGGGCGGGTCCGGCGGGGCCGGACACCGGGGCACCGAACGGCGGATGCCCGGGCGCCGGCGAGCCCGCCGCCCGGCCGCCGGAGACTGCCCC
>NZ_JAMXSG010000092.1:0-18769 GCF_024124365.1 Pseudonocardia sp. McavD-2-B | reverse complement strand
CGGTCCCCGGCCCCCTCCGGGCCGGCCGGCACGGACGGCCCCGGACCGGTTTCGGTGAAGGCGGGCCGGTCGGCGGGCAGCGTGGTGTGGTGCACGACCACGGAGCCGTCGGCGTCGATCCCGACGCCGACGTCGAGCCGGGACCGCTGCGCCGCCCGGTGGGCCAGCGCGACGACACCGTCGGGGCCCCCGACGGCCCCCGGATCCGGCCAGGTCGTGACCGGGACGCCCTCCTCCTCGGCGCCGGCCAGCACCTCGCGCAGCACCGGGTCCGGGATGTCCGGGTGGTGCCCGACGACGACCGACGGCGGCTCCGGGGCCGACGCCGGGCCCGGGTGGCTCATGCCGCCGGCTCCCCGCTGCCGACCAGCGAGCTCGCGTGCGCGTCGACCAGACCGGAGGCGACGGCGTTGCGCGGACCCTCGGTGCCGTGCACGTTACCGGTACCGCAGACCACGCCCGACCCGGCGAGCGCGTCGGCGATCATCTGCGGGATCTCGAAGTCCAGCGCGGACCCGCCGAGCAGCACGACGAAGTCGAGCATGCGCAGCGACCCGCTCGGGGCCACCTGGCGCAGCGCCCGCAGCGCGTTCACCACGAACACCCGGCGCTTCGCCTCCCGGCGCACCCGCACGACGTGGTCGATGGAGTGCCGCGTCGTCACCGGGACGGGCCCGTCCGGGGTCATGACGACGACCCGGGCGAACACGTGCGAGGGCAGCGGCTCGGTGAAGAACTGCACCGAACCGTCCTCGTGGCGGACGTGGAAGAAGCTCTCCACCTTCGCCAGCGGGAACCACTTGACCTGCTCGGCGGTCTCACGGTCGTCGAGCGCCAGCTCGGAGTCGATCAGCTTGGTGACCAGCTCGCCCGCGCCGGCGACGTGCACCGCGGAGCACGTGCCGTCCCGCAGCAGCAGCGCCGCGTCGGTGGAGCCGCCGCCCATGTCGAGGATCGCGATCGGTGTGTCGGTGCCCGGGGTGGTCAGGGCCCCGCGGACCGCCATCTCGCCCTCGACGCCGCCGATCCGGGCCGAGCAGCCGAGCGTCTCGGCGACCCGGTCGGCGACGACCTGCATCCGGCTGCGGCTGGTGCGCACCATCGCGGCGAGTGCGACGGCGTTCTCCAGCGACACCTCACCGGCCAGCCCGCCCCGCACCTCGCGCGGGACGAACGTGTCGATGGCCAGCACGTCGCGGATCCGGATCTCCCCGGCCGGCTGCCCGGTCACGTCGGTCATCGTGTCCCGGACCTGGGCGAGCATCCCGCCGACGTGCGTGCCGGGCTGGCCGGTCGCGTCGTCGAGGGGCTGCACCCGGGCCAGGGTCTCCATGATCTCGTCGGCGCCGGCGTCGACGTCGACCCGCAGGGTCTTGCCGGCCCCGGTCAGGACCAGCTCCCCCACCGGGACGCGGCGGTCGGTCACGTCCCCGGCCGGGGTCCGGACGACGACGGCCGAGCGGTTCCCGGTCAGCGCCCGCGCCACCGGCGCGACCTGCCGGGTCTGGTCGGGGTCGAGCTCGAACACCGTGGCCAGGCCGTAGGAGTCCGACAGGGTCCGGATGGTGCGCCCCGGCAGGGCGACCTCCACCGCCGCGGACATACCGAGCGGCACCCGCTCGACGGCGCCGACCTCGTCGACGATCGGGATCGAGACGTCGATCCGGTTCGCGACGAGCACCGCATCGTCCTGCGCCAGCACCGCCGCCACCAGCTCCAGGCCGCGTCCGAGCGCATCGTTCAGCACCCGCGCGACGCGGTCGAAGTCCCACCCGCGCCCGACGACGGCGATCACCGGTCCCTCGGGGACCGGGCCGGGGCCGGTGAGGTCCTCCATCGCGACGGTGACGCCGACCCCGATCCCGCTGCCGCCCGGCGTCGCCGGGTTGTGCCCGATCATCGTCGACTCGGTGATGATCGTCTCGGTGATCGTCTCCATGGCGAGACCGCTGATCACCGGTGTCGCCTCGTTGAGCAGCACATCGTCCAGCTCGTCGGCGGAGCGCCGGGCCCCTTCCAGGGCCCGGCGGACCGCCTTCACCGCGCCGTCGGTGTTGTCCGGGGTCCCCTTGACCCCGGTGGTGCGGGTCAGGGCGGTCCCGAGGTAGGTGACCCGGCCGCCGGCGTCGATCGAGGCCACGCAGGCCTCGGTCGTCGAGTTGCCGATGTCCACGCCCACGACCAGCCGCGAGCCGTCCGTCCCGTGCACCTGTGTCTCCTTCAGCCTGCGACCGGTGCGCCGAGGGCGACCTCGACCGGACGCACCCCGGTGCGGATCTGCTCGAACTCCTTGAGGTGCAGCAGCGCCGCCTTGGCCTGCCAGCGGGGGCGGGCCATCTGGTCGTTGCGGGTCGGCACCGGCTGCGGCGACTCGCCCTTGGCGTACTGCGCGGCGTTGGAACCGATGCCGCGGAACACCTCGGCGTCGAGCAGCGGGGACTGCGGGAACAGCTCCAGGTTCGACAGCCGGGCCAGGTCCTTCTGATGGATCATCGTGGTGCCCCGCGACAGCAGGCCCACGCAGATCCCGGAGCCGGACAGCTTCGCGCCGGTGTGGGCGATGGCCGCCAGGTCGGCGGTGTCCCACACCCGGATCAGCCGCGACGTCACGCCCTGCTCCTCGATGCCCGCCATGAGCTGGCGCAGCACCTCGGCGTGCGGGACGTCGACGATCGTGCGGGTGAAGAACCCGGCGAACGCCGGGGACACCGCGATGACGACCTCGTCGGGCCGGGTGCCGCGCTCGGCGGGCCCGATCTCGGTGAGCGACAACGGGTTCTCGGTAGCGGTGCTCACGAGACCTCCTCCTCGGGGTTCTCGGCGCTGGTGACGTGGCGCAGCTTCTTCAGGGCGTTCCACCGGTCGCCGGTCAGGCGGTAGCCGGTGCCGGGACCGGCGTAGTCGTTGGCGTCGTTGATGGCGGCCTGCGGGACGAAGTTCTCGTCGAGGATCGCCGAGGTCTGGAGCAGGTCGCCGGACACGCGCTGGCGCAGGACCTGCAGCAGGTTCTCCGCGACGTCGTGGAAGCCGGTGCGCTCCAGGATCTTGACCAGGTCGAGACCGGTGATGCCGCGGTCCATGACCGACTGGGCGCCCTTGAGGTCCTCGAGGACCTCGCGCAGCGGGTAGTCGGCGCTGGAGTTGGCGTAGGTGGCCGCCTCGATCTCCTCGTCGGTGATCCGGGGCAGGTCCAGCTCCGCGAACACGGCCTGCATCGCGCGGGCCGCCTTCTCGCGCACCGCGAGGATCTCCGGCTCGCGGACGTGGCGCAGGCCGCCGTCGATCTGCAGGTCGCGCTGGATGGTGTTCCAGTCGTCGTAGTCCTCGACGTCGAGGTTCGACCCGGCGAACATGTTGTCCGAGTTCGGCACGCCGGAGAAGCCGGAGCACACCAGGTCCTGACCGGACAGCAGCTGCGGCATGAGCCGGCTGGTGCGGCGCATCGCCGAGTGCGAGAACGACTGGTCGTTGCCGGCCGCGCACTCGAGGTCGACCATGTTGCAGACCAGGTTCTCGGCGGCGACGGCCCGGATGCCGCCGGGGACCGCGCCCGGGACGCCGATGCAGCTGATCGAGCCGTTCTGCAGGCCCTGGACGCCGGCGCCCTTGGCCATCAGGATGCAGCGGATCTCGAGGAACAGCATGGAGCGGCCCTCGGCGTTGCCCATCTGCACCTCCGACCCGGTGCCCGAGGTGAAGCGCATCTTGATGCCGCGGGAGGCGTAGGCGCTGGCGAGGAACGACTTCGACCACGGGGTGTCGTCGCCGTCGACGAAGACCGACTCGGTGCCGTAGACCGAGATCGTCTCGGCGTAGCCGGTGATGCCGCGCATGCCCAGGTCGAGCTCGGTGGCCTCCTCCAGCGCGCACTGGGTGATGACACCGCCGCGCCCGGACTGGGCACCGACCTGCAGGCCGATGGCCACGAGCGGGGCGTAGCGCAGGACGCCGAGGGTCGTCTCCATCTCGGCGAAGCCGCGCAGCGCGGCCTCGGCGGCGTCGGCCGCGACCTGGATGGGGTTGTCCCGGGCGCTGGTGGAGTGCGCCTGGTTGGCGGGGCTGCGACGGGCCCGCATCTTCTGCATCGACATCATGATCTCGACGACGTTGAGCAGCTTGACGACGTCGAGCAGCTTGGCCGGGGTGAGGCCGCGGGTGATGTCGAGCAGGTCGGCCCGGGTGACGCCCGGGTCGACGAGCATCCGCGCGATGTCGGTCGAGGGGATCGCGGTGGCCCGCTCGGCGACCTCGACGTCGATCGCGTGGTCGGCGATGAAGGTGTCCATGAAGTCGAACTCGGCGCGCTCGCGCCCGTCCATCTCGACGATCACGCCGTTCTCGACGCGGACGCTCGGCTGCGGGTCGAAGTCGCTCTCCATGGCGACGAGACCCTTCTCCGGCCATTCCTCGACGAAGCCGTCGAGGTTGACCGGGCGGGACTCGAGCATGTCCGTGCGCTTGGAGGTCCGGGCCCCGGTCGCCGGGGTGCCCGCCTCGGGGAGGGTGCTGGTCATCGGTCAGTCTCCTTCGCGGGCGAGCAGGTCGCGGGCGGCGTAGACCTGCGCGGCCTCGCGGACGAGCGCGGCGCAGGTGGCGGCGGCGTAGTCGTTCTCCAGCCGGTCGGCGATCTCCGCGAGCCGGGCGGCCGACGAGGCGCGGGGCCGCAGCGCGTTGTAGATCGCGAGGACCTCCTCGTCGGGGACGGCGGTGAGTTCGGCGGCACGCCGCATGTTCTCGGCGAGCTGGCGGCGGCCGACCGAGTCGGAGATCTCGCCCTGGAGCTTCAGGGTCTCGGGCGAGATGCGGAGGTCCTCGTTGCGGATCTCCCCGGACACGACGGCGGCCATGGTGACCTCCGCCAGCGGCCGGCCGGTCGGGGTGCGGAGCAGGTCGGGCCGCTGCACGGACAGCGGGTAGTCGGTGGGGCCGAGGGTGGTGGTCATCGGGTCTCCTCCAGGCGGGACGCCACGGGCTGCTCGACCGGGGCCTCCGGGTGCGGGACGCGGCCGACGGGGGTCTCGCCGGTCGCGGCGGCCTCCAGCTCGGCCGGGGTGAGGAAGCGCTCGACCAGCAGGACGAAGGCGCCGCCTCCGATCAGGCCACCGAGCAGCGGGGCGACGATCGGGAGCCACCAGTACGGGACACCGGCGGCGGTGACGAACGCGGTGTCGTAGCCGGTGACGAACGAGGCGAGTCGGGGGCCCAGGTCACGGGCCGGGTTGATCGCGTAGCCGGCGTTGGCACCGAACGCGATGCCGATGCCGACGACCAGGAAGCCGATCATGAAGGGCGCCATGTTGGCGCCGGGCGGGTTGTTCAACGCGTTGGTCAGCGCGAAGATCACGAAGACGAGCAGGGCGGTGCCGACGATCTGGTCGCCGAACGCGGCGAAGATCGTGACGTGCTCGCCGGGCAGGGTCGAGAAGATGGTCTGCGTGGCGACGGTGTGGCCGGGGTCGACCGCCGCGATCGGGCCGGCGTAGACGGCCCGCACGACGAGGGCGGCGAGGAATGCGCCGACCGTCTGGGCCAGCCAGTAGGGCACGACCTTGCGCCAGGCGAAGCCCTTGAACACGGCCAGCGCCAGGGTGACGGCCGGGTTGAGATGGGCGCCGCTCACGCGGCCGGCGATGTAGACGCCCATGGTGACCGCGACGCCCCAGCCCCAGACCAGGGTGCCCCAGTCGCCGTTGGCACCCTCGGAGGTCACGACCTGGGCGACGGTGCCGCAGCCGATGAGGATCAGGACGAAGGTCCCGGCGAACTCGGCTGCGAGCTCGCCGGCGTCCCCGCGGCTCACGCGAGTGCCGCCACGGCGGCCTCGGCCACCGTCACGTCCTGCTCCACCGAGCCGGCGCTGACCCCGACCGCGCCGACGAGCTCACCGTCGCGGTGGATCGGGATGCCGCCGCCGAAGATGACCATGCCACCGGCGGTGTGCTCCAGGCCGTAGAGCTCGGCACCGGGCTGCACCAGCGGGGTCAGCGCCGCGGTCGGCAGGTTCATCAGGATCGAGGTGCGCGCCTTGCGCTGGGCGATGTCGATGCTCGCGCGGATCGCGCCGTCCTGGCGGGCGAAGGCGAGCAGGTGACCGCCGTCGTCCACGATCGCCACGTTCATCGGCTGGCCGATCTCGGTCGCCTTCGCCAGTCCGGCGGCCAGCGCCTTCTCTGCGTCCTGGAGGGTCAGTCGCTGCATCCGGGCCTCACTCCTCGTCGAGTCGAGCTGCCCGGGTCCGTACCGGGCCACGACGAGGACGCTATGAGCGCGGTCACCCACGCAGATATGAGGACTCTCCCTACCTCACCCCCACCCCCACACCCTCCGGAGAGGGCCGTACGGCCCAGTCGGCGCCGGTGCGGAGGGGTCGACGGACCGGTCGCCGAAGCGGCGTCGACCAGGTGGCCCGGCCGGCCGCAGCGACGGCGGCCACACCGTCCTGCGTGCGGCCCTCGCTCAGTTGCCCGCGCCGAAACGCGCGAGCATGGTCCGGTTGCGGGCACCGGTCTTCCGCAGCACCGCTCCGACGTGCTTCTCCACCGTCTTGACCGAGATGGCCAGCCGGGTGGCGATCTGCTTGTCGGCCAGCCCCTGTTCGACGAGTGCGCGGACCTCCCGCTCCCGCAGGGTCAGCGTGTGCTGGCCGCGGGCCGGCTGCAGGCCGGCGGGCGGCGCGACGAGCGGACCCGCTGTGCAGGGGGTGGGCGGGTCGGGCCAGCAGGCCCGCACGCGCGTCCCCCACCCGGGGACGCTGTCGATCTCCAGCCGGCCGCCGGCGGCGCGCACGGTGGACTCGACCCGGTCCAGCCCGGACCGGGACGCGGTGACGGGGTCGAAACCGCGGCCGTCGTCCTCGACGAGCAGACGGACCGTCCCCGTCTCGAACGCCAGCCCCACCCGCAGCGTGCACGCACCGGAGTGCAGCACCGCGTTGTCGAGCAGCAGCCGCGCGACCTCGTGCACCCCCGTCGCGACGACCGGGGCCGGCACCCGCTCGGTACCCAGGGTGACCACGCCGCCGCGGGCACCGAGCGCGCGCAGCGCGCGGTCCAGCTCGGCCCGCAGCTCCGGCAGCAGCTGCGGCGCGGCGGGGGCGGTCGCGACCGCCGGGACGTCGGCGAGCAGCCGGGCCGCCATCACCGCGACGGCCGCCTGCTCGGCGAACCCCTCGACCGCGGCGACGTCGGAATCGCGGAAGCGTCCACCCCCACCGAAAGCACAGGCTCCGAGCAACTCGTCGTCCCACCAGAGGGGGGTTCCGAGCACGTCCGGTGCGCCGGGGCCGTCCCCCTCCACAAGGAGGGTGCGGGGCTCCCGGACCAGGCGGGCCAGCACGTCCTCCACCGGGGGCAGGGGATCGCGGTGCACGACCGGTGCCGGGTCGCCCAGCAACGCGACGGTGCCGCCACCACCGCCCAGCCTGCTGGTCGTGCGCCGGACGAGGTCGTCGAGCAGCGTCGTCACACCCCGGTCCTGCGCCGCACCGTGAGCGAGGATCACCCGGTCCTCCCGGTATCCATCTTGCATCTATGCCGCATTCCTGGAGGGGAACGGTAGGGATGTCGACCGGGGTGGGCAAGCCTCGCGAACCCGGGCCGGACGTGTTCAGGCATCATTTCGGATGTGGACGACGGGTCACGGGCGAGCGGTAGCGCCACCGAACGGGCGTACCGGTTCGCCAAGGCCGGGATCCTCGACGGCTCCCTGCCCGCGGGCGAGCTGATCAGCGAGGGTCAGGTCGCGCGGCCGCTCGCGCTGAGCCGCACGCCGGTCCGCGAGGCGTTCCTGCAGCTGCAGGCCGAGGGTCTGCTGAAGCTCTATCCCAAGCGCGGCGCGCTCGTGGTACCGGTCTCCCCCGGTGAGGTGGACGCCGTCGTCGAGGCCCGCGACGTCATCGAGTCGCACGCGATCGCCACCGTCGTGGGGGTCGACGACGAGACCCTGGAGCACATCACCGCCGCGATGGACGCCGCGATCGAGGACCAGCTCGCCGCCGTGGCCGCGCGCGACGAGCTCGCCTTCGTCGAGGCCGACCGCCAGTTCCACACCGTGCTGGTGCGGGCCGGGTGCCGCAGCATCCTGCTGGAGGTCTACGGGACGCTGCGCGACCGGCAGCTGCGGATGAACATGGGTGCACTGGGCGGCCGCTTCCCCGGCCGGGCCGAGCGCCTGGTCGCCGAGCACCGGCAGCTGCTCGCCGGGCTGCGCGCCCGGGACCGCCAGGGCGCGGTGGCCGTGCTCCGGGTGCACCTGGCGGGCACCCGGGCGTCGGTTCTGGGTGCTCCCCCGGCGAGCGCCTGAGCCGCCGGGCCTCAGCCCCGCAGCACCCGCACCACGACCGTGCGGCTCGCGCGGTCGTGCCAGCCCCGGCCGTCGGTGTCGCGCAGGAACGGCGGCAGCACCACCGCGATCATCGCGGTGCGCAGCAGCGCCCGCGGCACACCGACGTGGGTCGCCATGTCGGTGCGCGCGACCCGCATCCCCAGCGCGAGGTGCCCCGGTGCCGTGCCGAGCACCGACACGGACAGCGCGGTGATCACGAACCAGGTCCCGAGGACCCACCAGCTGAACTCCGGGGTGCCGAGCGCGTCGACCCCGGCGACCAGCAGCACCAGCAGGTAGGACAGGAACCAGTCGAGGCAGACGCCGGCGACCCGGCGGCCGAACCCGGCGACGGAGTAGTGACCGGTCGCCGGCAGCCCGAAACGCTCGCCGGGGTGTCCGGCCGGGGCGGAGCCCCCGGCGGATGAACCGGGGAGCCAGGACTCGATCCAACGGGCCATGCTCTCTAGCGTAGGCGCCGTAACCGCACCACCGAGCGGGACCGGACCGGACACCGATGACGAACGTGATCGATGTCGCGGTCGGGTCAGTTAACGTCGGTGAAACAGGTGAGTGATGGGTGAGCAACACGCCACTCCTACCGTCACCCACGATCTCCACCAGCGAATGAAGGAGCCCAGAGAGTGTTCAGCAACGCCGAAGAGGTACTCAAGTACATCTCGGACGAGAAGGTCGAGTACGTCGACATCAGGTTCTGCGACCTGCCCGGCGTCATGCAGCACCTCACCGTCCCCGCCAAGACGGCCGGCGACCTCCTGGAGAACGGCGCCGCCTTCGACGGCTCCTCCGTCCGCGGTTTCCAGGCGATCAACGAGTCCGACATGGCGCTGCACCCGGACCCGTCCACCGCGCGCGTCGACCCGTTCCGCAAGCACAAGACGCTGAACATCAACTTCTTCGTGCACGACCCGATCACCGGTGAGCCCTACTCCCGTGACCCGCGGAACGTCGCCCGCAAGGCGCAGGAGTACCTGACCGCCTCCGGCATCGCCGACACCGCGTTCATGGCGCCCGAGGCCGAGTTCTACGTCTTCGACTCGATCCGGTTCGGCACCGACCCGCACCAGGCCTACCACCACATCGACTCCGCGGAGGGCTGGTGGAACACCGGCCGCGAGGAGGTCGGGGGCAACCTGGGCTACAAGGTCAACTACAAGGGCGGCTACTTCCCCGTCCCGCCGGTCGACCACTACGCCGACCTGCGCGCCGACATCGTCAGCACGATGCAGGCGTCGGGCTTCGAGGTGGAGCGCGAGCACCACGAGGTCGGCACCGCGGGCCAGGCCGAGATCAACTACAAGTTCGACACGCTGCTGCGTGCGGCCGACGACGTCATGCTCTTCAAGTACCTGGTGAAGAACGTGGCGTGGCAGAACGGCAAGACCGCCACCTTCATGCCGAAGCCGCTGTTCGGTGACAACGGCTCGGGCATGCACGTGCACCAGTCGCTGTGGAAGGACGGCCAGCCGCTGTTCCACGACGAGTCCGGCTACGGCGGGCTGTCCGACACCGCCCGCTACTACATCGGCGGCCTGCTGCACCACGCGCCGTCGCTGCTGGCCTTCACCAACCCGACCGTGAACTCGTTCCACCGCCTGGTCCCAGGCTTCGAGGCGCCGGTCAACCTGGTCTACTCGGCCCGCAACCGCTCGGCCTGCATCCGGATCCCGCTGTCCGGTGACAGCCCAAAGGCCAAGCGCATCGAGTTCCGCTGCCCCGACTCGTCCGGCAACCCCTACCTCGCCTTCTCGGCGATGCTGATGGCCGGCCTCGACGGCATCAAGAACAAGATCGAGCCGCCGGCCCCGATCGACAAGGACCTCTACGAGCTTCCGCCGGAGGAGGCCAAGGACATCGCGCAGGTCCCGTCCTCGCTGGGCGCGGTCATCGACCGGCTCGAGGAGGACCACGACTACCTGCTCGAGGGTGGCGTGTTCACGCCCGACCTGATCGAGACCTGGATCTCCTACAAGCGGGAGAACGAGATCGACCCGCTGCGGCTGCGCCCGCACCCGTACGAGTTCGCCCTGTACTACGACGTGTGATCCGCACCTGACCCACGTCACGCCGAGGCCCGGCCCCCGTCAGGGAGCCGGGCCTCGGCGCGTCCGGTGGGTCGTCGGCCGCCCCGTCAGAGGCGCTCGACGCGGTCGGCCTGCGGGCCCCGGTCGCTCTGCCGCACCGCGTAGCGGACACGGTCGCCCTTCTGCAGCGGCTCCGCGTCCCGGATCACGGACACGTGGACGAACAGGTCGTCCCCGCCGGCATCCGGGGAGATGAACCCGAAGCCGCGGTCCTCGTCGTAGCGGACGACGACGCCCTCGCCGCCCCGTGCGGGAACCTCGCGCGACGACGGCCCCGCGGGGGGTGCCGACCGCTTCGGCGCCGTCGAGGGCTCACCGCTCCGGACCAGATGCACGTCACGGGCCTGGGGGCCCTTCTCCGCCTGGGCCACCTCGAAGGCGATGCGGTCGCCCTCCGCGAGCCAGGTCAGCCCCTCGGCCAGGGCCCGGGCGTGGACGAAGACGTCGTCGCCGCCGGAGTCGGGGGTGACGAAGCCGAAGCCCTTGTCCTCGTCGTACCAGGCGACCGTGCCGTCGGCGTCGTCCGCGGTGTCGTCCACGGCGGGCGGGCCGACCTCCGCCCCGAGCGGGATCAGGTTCCCGGCCTGCGGGCCGCGCTCGCCCTCCACGACCAGGAAGGCCACCCGCTGGCCCTCGGTGACCACGCCGCCGGTCACGATGGCGGAGCTGTGCACGAAGATGTCGGCGCCGCCGCCGTCCGGGGTCGCGAAGCCGTATCCCTTCCCCGGCTCGTACCAGGTGACGGTGCCGAGCAGGCCCACGGCGCTGTCGGCCGCCTCGGCCGTGACGCGCACCCGCAGCGCCTGGGGTCCGCGGTCGTTCTCGCCGACCTCGAACTCGACGACCTGGCCCTCCCGGAGCACGGGTGCGCCACCGCCCCCGACGATCTCGGAGGCGTGCACGAACACGTCCGGCGAACCGTCCTCGGGGGCGAGGAAGCCGAAACCCCGTTCGGCGTCGAACCAGCGGACGGTCCCGTGCGGCATCGAGAACTCCAGATCGGTGGTCGGGTACTGGCCCCAGTCTCCCCGACGGACCTCGCGGTCCGTCGGGCCGGGCCCGCGGGGCTGCGGTACGGCGCCGACCGGCGGTCCGCGCGGCATCCGGCGGACGGGTCCGGACATACGTCGGCGCCCGCCCGGAGAGTCTCCGGGCGGGCGCCGACGAGGGTGTTACGCGCGTGTCAGGCGCGGACCTTGCGGCCCACGATCACGCGGTAGATCCCCAGCAGGATCAGCGACCCCACGATGGCGAGCAGCCAGGTGGAGATGTTGAAGAAGCCGCCGAGGCCGACGCCGAACACCGCGCTGCCGATCCAGCCGCCGAGCAGCGCTCCGACGACACCGAGGATCAGGGTGACGATGATGCCGCCCGGGTCCTTGCCCGGCATGATGGCCTTGGCGATGGCGCCCGCGATCAGCCCCAGCACGATCCACGCGATGATGCCCATGTCTGTCTCCCTCGCTTACGGTCCGTTCGTGACGAACCGAATCTGACCGGTCGGCATCGAGTGACCCGTGGGGGTCGTGGCGAAACGTCCCCGGTGGTCACCGTTCGGATGCGATCAGGAGACGGGAGAACGTCGTCCCGCTCCGGCTGCTCCGAACGGCACCGTGGAGGCGCCCGTGCGGCGACCGGTGTACGGCCGTCGGCACCACGCGGTTCCCGATGTCGTGTAGGACGTCGCCGACGCTAACCACTGCCGGTCACGGAAACATCGCAGGACACCCCTGCCCCACCATCAGGTGCCGGAGTTCGCACGGTCGGGGTCTTCCCGGATGCGGGCGCGTCACGAGGCGGTCACCGCGGACGGATGCGACCCCCGCTCGGGGTCAGGTCCGCTCGGAGCATCCCGGACGCGGAATCGGTGCAGAGATCATCTCATCGCCCGCGTCCGCGGATTCGTTGACAAGGGCGGGACGCGGATGCTTGACTCAGAGCTACCGTGTTCCAGGTCACACGGAGTGAGGGTCGCACCGGCCCGTCCACTCCGATCGGTGACACCGCCCGGGTGTCCACGGAACGGCACCGGCCACGCGCGACCCTCTGCGTCACCCTGCGCCCCTCGGCGCGACCACGAACGTGCACGGTCCTTCCTCGGCGGCAGGATCGTGTCCCCTCCGCGCCCCCGGGCTGACCTCGTCGCCCGGGGGTGCGGCACATTCCGGGACGGCGGGACTACTCGGCGCCGGTGACGGCCACCAGACCGGCGGCCTCGATCCCGGCGAGGGCGGCGGCCTCGTCGTTGAGCGACGCGTCGCCGGTCACCCCGACGGCGCCGAGCAGCGCGCCGGCCGCGTCCTTGACGAAGACCCCGCCGGGCACGGAGAGGATCTTGCCGCCGGCGAGGTTCGCCACCGAGGTGAAGAACTCCGGGGAGTCCGCGGCGCGGGCGGCGATCGCGCGGTTGGTCATGCCGAGGGCGAGCACACCGCTGGCCTTGGCGACGGCGAGGTCGGGCCGCAGGAAGCCCGAGCCGTCCTGGCGGGCCAGGGCGACGATCGCGCCGCCCGGGTCGAGCACCGCGACCGTGAGCGGGTTGAAGCCCTGCTCGGTGCCGTGGGCCAGGGCAGCGGCGGCGATGGTCTGGGCCTGCTCGAGGGAGATCGTCATACTGCGAACCCTGCCATCACCGCGCCGCGCACGCCCACCCCGGCCTCACACAGCGCGGGCGGCGGTCAGCGCCGGGTGAGGCCCACCAACGGGATCGTCCGGTCGGTCCTGCGCTCGTAGTCGGCGAACCCGCCGTTGTTCTCCTTGATCCAGGCCCAGACGCGGTCGCGGTCGGTCTCGTCGAGCTCGGCCGCATGCACCGGCACGGTCTCGACCCCGCCCTCGCCGTCGGCGATCTCGGCGGTGACGTCCGGGTTCGCCATCAGGTTGTGGAACCACGCGGGGTGGCGCGGCGCGCCGGCCGCGGAGGCGACGACGACCCAGCGGTCACCGTCGGCGAACCAGCGCAGCGGGGCGATCCGCTCGGCACCGCTCTTCGCGCCGACGTGGTGGACCAGGATCATCGGCAGGCCGGTGAACGGCTCGCCGACCCGGCCGTCGTTCTCCCGGAACTCGCGGATCACCCTGGTGTTGAAGTCCTCTGCCATGACCCCATGCTGTCAGGCCGGCGCCCCGCCGGGAGCGAACACGACCCAGCAGGCGGCGAGCGTCGCGGCGAACGCGACGAGGACGAACACCGCTGCCCACGCCCCGCCGCCGAGCGGGGTGAGCTCGGCGAGCCGGTCGGCGTCGGAGTGGCGCAGCCGGCCCCCGCGACGGCCGCGGCGCAGCTCCAGACAGGCCTTCACCCCGCCGAACAGCAGGAACCAGGTCAGCGCGGCGGCGAACCCGGTCCGCAGATCGGCCGGGGCACGCAGCGCGACGAGCACGAGCACCGCACCGGTCGCGACGACGGCCAGTCCCCCGTAGAGGTTGCGGATCTGCAGCAGCGTCGCGGCCAGCAGCACCACCGCGATCCACAGCATCGCCTGCGCCTCGTCCGCCGCGACCAGCACCGCACCGCCGAGGCCGAGCAGCGGCGGGAAGACGTAGCCGGCGGAGAACATCGCGACCACGCCGGGGCCCCGCCCGGCCCCGGTGGAGTGCGTGACGCCGGAGGAGTCGGCGTGCAGCCGGATCCCGGCCAGGCCCCGCCCGACCAGGACCGCGACGAGTGCGTGCCCGCCCTCGTGGGCGATCGTGACCGCGGTGCGCGTCAGCCGCCAGGACGGCCGCCACGCGACGACCGTCAGGGCCAGCAGCGCGGCCAGCAGCGACGCCGGCCGGGCCGCGACGAGCTCGTACCCGCGGGTGATCACGTCGAGGTCTGCCACGCACCCCAGTCAACCAGCGGGGCCCGGTCACACCGCGCCGAGGATCTCCTCGACCGCCTCCAGCGCCGAGCCGGTGTCGTCCGCCAGATACATGAGGTCGACGAAGGTGTGGTCGACGTCGGTGTCGGTGGCCGCCCGGCGCACCAGCGCGGCGGCGTCGGCGGCGGTCTCCCCCGGCTTCGGGTTCACCCGCAGCACCGCGCCGATCGCGTCGGCGGGGCGGCCCGCCTCGGCCGCGGCGGCACGCAGGTCCGCCCAGGGCGCGGAGACCGCGGCGTCGAGGTCGGTGACGTCGGAGGTGACGACCGGCAGGAACCCGTCGGCCCGTTCCGCGATCCTCCGGCGTGCCCGGGGGCTGAAGCCGCCCAGGTAGACCGGCACGTGCCGCGGCCGGGCGTGCACGTACGACGGCGCGACGCTCGCGAACCGGCCGGTGAACTCCACCGGGTCGTCGTGCCACCAGGCGTCGAACAGGTCGAGGGTCTCGTCGAGCCGGGCGCCGCGCTCACCCATCGGGACACCCACCGCGTCGTACTCCTCGGGCGACCAGCCGATGCCGAGGCCCAACAGCAGCCGTCCGCCCGACAGATTGTCGATCGTCGCCGCCTGCCGGGCCAGCAGCGCCGCCGGGTACCAGGGCGCGTTGAGCGTGCTGGTGCCGAGCTGCACCCGCGCGGTGACGGCGGCCGCCGCGGTCAGCAGCGCCAGCGGGTCGTGCGCGGCGGTGAACTGCTCGGGCACGCTGCCCGGGCCGCCGGGCCCGCCGCCGTAGCCGACCGTCGGGTCGACGGCCACCAGCAGCCGGTCGCCGGTCCACAGGCTCGCCGCGCCGCGCTCCTCGGCGCCCGCCGCGAACCGCATCGTCCCGTCCACGTGGGCCGCGGCCGCACCGAACTGCGGGATCCCGAAACCGATTCGCACTTGACCTCCAGCCGCTGGAACACCCGACGCTGTACCCGTGACCGCACCACCTACCGATGATCACCCTGTCACGCTGACGATCGGGCAGCTCGCCCGGCGCAGCGAGGTCCCCGTGCGCACGCTCCGTTTCTGGTCGGACGAGGGGCTCGTCCCCGCCGACCGCAACGGCGCGGGCCACCGGGTCTACGGACCGGCCGCGGTCGCACGGCTCGACCTCGTGCGCACCCTGCGCGAGCTAGGCCTGGGCCTGGACGACGTGCGCGCCGTGCTGTCTCGCCGACGGGGGGTCGGCGAGATCGCGGCGGCACACGTCCGGGCCCTGGACGACCGGATCCGGGAGCTGCGGGCGCAGCGCGCGGTGTGCGCCCTGCTCGCCCGCACCGGAGCCGGTGACACCCCACCCGACGAACGGAGCGTGACCCTGATGAACGACCTCGCCCGGCTGTCCGCGGCCCAGCGCCAGCACCTGATCGACGACTTCGTGACCGAGACCTTCGCCGGCATCGACGACGACGCGCCCGGCGCGGGCATCGCCACCGGCATGCGGTCGATGCCCGCCGAACTCCCCGACGACCCGACCCCCGAGCAGGTGGGGGCCTGGGTGGAGCTGGCCGAGCTGGTCGCCGACCCGGGGTTCCGGGCCCGGTGCCGGGAGATGGCCGTCACCGGGGCCACCGCCCCCGAGCACCACGAGCGGGGGGCCGACCCCGCCGCGGTGGCCGAGCACGCCGGGGCCGCGCTCGCCGCGGGCGTCGACCCGGCGAGCGCGGAGGCGGCCCGCGTCCTCGCCCGCATCCCCGGCGTCGAGGGGCAGGACGCGGCGGCCCGCGCCCGGACCGCGAACAGCGTGGAGCTGTTCGCCGACCGCCGCGTCGAGCGCTACTGGACGCTGCTCGGGGTGCTCAACGGCTGGCCGGCCCGCGAGCCCGCGGTTCCGGCGTTCGAGTGGTTCGCCGCGGCACTGCGCTCGGCACCGGTCGGTCAGTCCTCGGACCAGCCGTAGAACACCCGCTCGACGACCGCGCGGGCCCGCCGCGTGACGCGCTTGTAATCGTCGAGGAACTCCCCCGGATCGCCGCCCGCCGGGTACCCGAGCGCGACGGCGACGGCGGCCAGCTCCCGCCCCGAACGCGGGAGCTGGTCGCCGGGCTTGCCCTTGACCAGCATGATCGCGTTGCGGGCCGCGGTCGCGGTGCGCCAGCCCTCCTCCAGCTCGGCGGCGTCCCCGGCGCTGATCAGCCCGGCCTCCGCGGCCTCGTGCAGCCCGTGCAGCGTCGACGGGGTGCGCAGCTCGGGGACGTCGCCCGCGTGCTGGAGCTGCAGCAGCTGCACCGTCCACTCGACGTCGGCCAGCCCGCCCAGGCCGAGCTTGGTGTGGGTGGTGCGGTCCGCGCCGCGGGGCAGCCGCTCGGCGTCGACCCGGGCCTTGATCCGGCGGATCTCCGACACCGAGGCCGCCGACACGCCGTCGGCCGGGTAGCGGATCGGGTCGACCAGCGCGGTGAACTCGCGGCCCAGCGTCCGGTCCCCCGCGATCGGGCGGGCCCGCAGCAGCGCCTGGGCCTCCCACACCTCACCCCAGCGGGCGTAGTACTCGCGGTAGGAGGCCAGGGTGCGCACCATCGGCCCGGACCGGCCCTCCGGGCGCAGGTCCGCGTCGACCGGTAGCGCCGGGTCCGGGCTGGGTGAGCCGAGCAGCCGCCGCACGCGTTCCACCACCCGGGTCGCCCACCTCACCGCGGTGTGGTCGTCGACGCCCTCGGCGGGCCGGCAGACGAACATGACGTCGGCGTCGCTGCCGTAGCTGGACTCGCCGCCGCCGAGGCGGCCCATCCCGATCACCGACAGGACGGCCGGGCGCTCGGACTCCGCGCGTAGCACCGCGTCCAGGGTCGCGGCCAGCACCGCCTCGTTGACCGAGTTCAGCGCCGTGCACACCGCGTCGACGGGCAGCAGGCCGAGCAGGTCGGCGCAGGCGATCCGCAGCATCTCGTGGCGGCGGTAGGACCGCGCCGACGCCACCGCGGCCTCCGGCGTGCTCTGCCGGGCGACGGTGGTGCGCAGCGCCATCGACACCTCGGCCGGGTCCCTGGTCAGCTCCGGGCTCTGCACCCCCGAGGAGGTCGCCAGCATCCGCAGCACCTCCGGCGCGCGGGCCAGCAGGTCCGGGACCAGTGCCGACGTGCCGAGCAGCGTCATCAGTCGCTGTGCGACCGCGCCCTCGTCGCGCAGCAGCCGCAGGTACCAGGGGGTGTCGGCGAGCGCCTCGGACACCCGCCGGTAGGCGAGCAGGCCGCGGTCGGGGTCGGGGCTGCGCGACAGCGAGTCCAGCAGCACCGGCAGCAGCGCCCGCTGGATCGACGCGGCCCGCGACACCCCGCCGGTGAGCGCCCGCAGATGCCCGAGCGCCCCCTCCGGCGACGCCCAGCCCAGCGCCTTCATCCGTGCCTTCGCCGCCTCCGGGGACAGCACGGCGTCGGCGCCGTCGGCGGCCAGCCGGGACACCGCCGACAGCAGCGGCCGGTAGAACAGCTTCTCGTGCAGCCGGGTGACGCGGCGCGCGTTGCGCTGCCACTCGTCGACCAGCACCCCGACGACGTCGCGGCGCCCGTCCGGGCGGATCCTCGCGGCCCGGGCGAGCCAGCGCAGCCCGTCGGTGTCGTCGGCGGCCGGGAGCAGGTGGGTGCGGCGCAGCTTCTGCAGCTGCAGCCGGTGCTCCAGCAGGCGCAGGAACCGGTAGGACGCGGCGAGGTTGGCGCCGTCGTCGCGGCCGACGTAGCCGCTCTCCGACAGCGCGGCCAGCGCGACCAGGGTGTTGCCCGAGTGCAGCGAGTCGTCGCCCCGGCCGTGCACCAGCTGCAGCAGCTGGACGGCGAACTCGACGTCGCGCAGCCCGCCGCGGCCGAGCTTCAGCTCGCGTTCGCGCTGCTCGGAGGGGATGTTCTCGATGACCCGGGCCCGCATGGCCTGCACGTCGGTCACGAAGTCGTCGCGGGTGGAGGCCTGCCACACCATCGGCGACAGCGCCTCGACGTAGGCAGCACCGAGCTCGCGGTCCCCGGCGATCGGGCGGGCCTTGAGCAGCGCCTGGAACTCCCAGGTCTTCGCCCACCGCTTGTAGTACGCCACGTGCCCCTCGAGGGTCCGCACCAGTGCGCCCTGGCGGCCCTCGGGGCGCAGGTTCGCGTCGACCTCGAAACAGGCCTCCCCCGCGATGCGCATGACCCGCGACGCGAGCTTCGTCGCGGCCTGGGTGAGCTCCCCGCCGGGTTCGGCGACGAACACGACGTCGACGTCGGAGACGTAGTTGAGCTCCCGGCCACCGCACTTGCCGAGCCCGATGATCGCGAGCCGCAGCTCCTCGGGCGGGTCCAGCTCGGCCGCGGCCACCGCCAGCGACGCCGACAGCGCGGCCTCGGCGAGGTCGGCGAGCTGGGCGGCGACGTCGTCGACCTCCATCACCGGCAGACCCGGGTCCCCGACGGCGGCCAGGTCGGCCGAGGCGAGGCCGAGCAGCTCGTCGCGGTAGGCCGTGCGCAGCGCGGCGACGGCCTCGGCGCCGGTCAGCGACGCCCGCGCTCCCCCGGCCGTCCC
>NZ_JAMXSG010000091.1:0-18774 GCF_024124365.1 Pseudonocardia sp. McavD-2-B | reverse complement strand
CGGACCACCCCCGCCCCCTGCCCCACCGGCTCGGGTGGCGCGGCCGATCCCGCGCCCGCCACCGGGAGCACCCCGGAGGCGGGCGGTGCGACGGCGGCCGAGGGCACCACCGCGGCGGCGAAGCTGGGCTGGGGCCGGCCGGTCCGTGCCGACGAGTTCGACAACGGCACCGACGGCTGGAGCATCTACGACGGCGCCGGGCACGCGGGCAACGGCCGTCGTACCCCGGACGCGGCCGCGGTGGCCGACGGCGTCCTGACGATCACCGGCGACAGCCAGGGCAACACCGCGGGCATGGCGTGGAAGGAGGGCTCCCAGCAGTACGGACGCTGGGAGGGGCGGGTGCGCGCGCCGGTCGGGGACCCGTCGTACAACGCCCTGCTTCTGCTCTGGCCCACCGCGGAGAACTGGCCCGAGGGCGGCGAGCTCGACTTCATGGAGATGATGGACCCCGAGCGGCAGAAGACCAACGCGTTCTTCCACTACGGCGCGGACAACTCCCAGGTCGAGGGCTCGGTCGAGATCGACGCGACGCAGTGGCACAACTGGGCCCTGGAGTGGACGCCGGACCGGATCACCGCCTACGTCGACGGCGAGAAGTGGTTCGAGACCACCGAACAGAAGGTGCAGCCGCCGGGGCCGATGCACCTGTGCATCCAGCTCGACTGGTTCCCCAAGGGCGGGTCGGGGAAGGAGACGCAGATGCAGGTCGACTGGGTCCGCCAGTACACCCTCGACGGGGGCGCCGCCGGCGGAGCGAACGGCGGAGCTGCGGACGGCGGCAGCGCCACCGGCAGCGGGGGGACCACGGGCTCGACCGGTTGAGTCCGACCATGATCACCGGTTGTGGAGTACGGAGGTACGCGAAGCGCACCCTGCGCTCCACAACCGTCGATCATGGAGCACCCGGCCGACCCCGCCGCGGGAGGTGGCCCGGACTTCTCAGCTCCCCCACAGCCGTCCCCTCCTAGGCTGCCGCCGACCCACCGTCGACGAGTGAGGAGGGGGTCGTGCCGGAACAGACGGAGCAGGAGCCCGAGCACGACCCCGAGGCACCGTCGCGACGCCGCTGGCCCGCCGTCGTCGGCATCGTGGCGGGTCTGGCCGTGCTGGCCGGTGTCGTCACCGTCGCCACCGACCCATCGCTGCTCACCGGCTCCTCGACCCCGACGCCCGCACCGTCGGCCCCGGCGACGCCGCCGGGCGGGATGCACGACCAGGAACGCCCGACCGAGGTCGGCGAGCTCGACCCCGCGTCGCGCTCGGACACCGAGGCGGCGGTGCGCAACGGCTGGCGTCTCACCGACCACGACGAGTTCGACGGCGCCGCGCTCGATCGCACGCGCTGGAGCCCGTACACCGGGGAGACCACCGGCGGCAACGGTCGGCACCTCGCGGAGAACATCTCCGTGCGCAACGGTGAGCTCGTCCTGACCAGCCGGGGGCGCACGTCCGCCGGTCTGGCCTGGCGCGGCGGCCAGCAGTACGGCCGCTGGGAGATCCGGGCGAAGACCAACCCCGCCGTCGGCTACGGCGACGTGGCGCTGCTCTGGCCGGACGCCGAGGACTGGCCCGAGGGCGGCGAGCTCAACTTCATGGAGATCCCGAAGCCGCAGCGCAACGAGACGCACACGATCGTCCACTACGGCGAGGACAACAGCCAGGTCGGCAAGACCGTCCGCGGCGACTTCACGCAGTGGCACACCTACGCCGTCGAGTGGCTGCCCGACCGGGTCGTGTTCTACATCGACGGCGCCGAGGTCTTCCGCACCACCGATCCGGAGCAGATCCCGCCGCGGTCGATGCACCTGGCGATGCAGCAGGACATCGGCCCCTACGGCGACGACTGGATCCCGGCGCCGGACGCGACCACGCCGGACTCGCTCGACTTCCAGGTCGACTGGGTCCGCATCTACGCGCCCTGACCCGCTCGGCGGCGGATCGGGTGTGACTGGGGAAAGAAGGAGGCCCCGGACCCTGTGGGGTCCGGGGCCTTCTCCTGTCCCGAACTGACGCGCCGCTCCCACCACGAAGCGACGAGATTGAGGTTAGCCTAACCTTCGTCGCGGGCGCAAGCGCGGGTTCTCAGCCGAGCAGTTCCCGCAACGGTCCCACGCCGAAGTACCCCACGAACAGCACCGCCACGACCCACATCAGCGGGTGGACCTGCCGCGCGCGACCGGTGGCCGCGGCGAGCGCGACGTAGCTGATGAAACCGGCGCCGATGCCGTTCGCGATCGAGTAGGTGAACGGCATGACCGTGATCGTCAGGAACACCGGGATCGCGGTGCGCAGGTCGTCGAGCGAGACCGAGGTGATCTGGCGGAACATCAGCGCGCCGACGACGACCAGCGCCGGGGCCGCGGCCTCCACCGGGACGATCGCGTACAGCGGCGTGAAGAACATCGCCAGCAGGAACAGGACACCGGTCAGCACGTTGGCCAGACCGGTCCGCGCGCCCTCGGCGATGCCGGCCGCGGACTCCACGAAGATCGTGTTCGACGACGCCGACCCCACACCACCGGCGACCGCGCCCGCGCCCTCGACGACCAGCGCCTTCCCGACGTCCGGGAGCTTGTCGTCGGAGTCGGTCAGGCCCGCCTGGCGGCCGAGACCGGTGAGCGTGCCCATCGCGTCGAAGAAGTTCGCCAGCACCAGGGTGAAGATCAGCAGGACGACGGTGATGACGTCGAGCCGGGAGAACGCTCCGAGCGAGACCTGCCCGACCAGCGACAGGTCCGGCAGCCCGACGATCCGGTCCGGGATGGCGGGCACGGCCAGCGACCAGCCGCCGGGGTTGGTCGGGCCGCCGGGGCCGACCCGGACGATCGCCTCGACGACGATCGCGATGATCGTGTTCACCACGACGCCGATGAGGATGCCCGCACGGACACCGCGGGCGACGAGCACACCGACGATGATCAGTCCGACGACGAAGACGAACGTCGGCCAGGAGGCGATGGAGCCGCCGGTGCCCAGTCCGACCGGGACCGTGGTGTTGGCCGCGTCGGGCAGCCGGCGCACGAAGCCGGAGTCGACCAGGCCGATCAGCGCGATGAACGCGCCGATGCCGACCGCGATCGCCGTCTTGAGCTCGGTGGGGACGGCGTTGAACACCGCCGTCCGGAAGCCGGTCAGGGCGAGGATCACGATGATGACGCCGTTGATGACGACCAGGCCCATCGCCTCGGGCCAGGTCATCAGCGGCGCGATGGTCACCGCCAGCAGGGTGTTGATCCCCAGGCCGGTGGCGATCGCGAACGGGTAGTTCGCGACGACGCCGAAGATGATGGTCATCACGCCCGCGACCAGGGCGGTCACCGCGGCGACCTGCGCGACCGGGAGGATCCCGCCCAGCGCGTCGGCCTTGGCCGACGGGTCGCCCGGCGTGACGCTGCCGAGGATCAGCGGGTTCAGGACGATGATGTAGGCCATCGCCATGAACGTGACGAGACCCCCGCGTAGCTCGCGGGAGACGGTGGAGCCGCGCTCGGACACGCGGAACAGGCGCTCGATCACGGCGACACACTAGACGCGGTGCAACACTGCGGGTTCCGTCCGTGCACCGTTTAGGCTACGGCCCCGTGACGGCCCACGACAGCGAGCGCGCGAGCGACCCCCCGCCCCCGCCGCCGTTGCCGGCGCGCTTCTACGAGTCCCCGCCGGTGATCCTCGGCGGGATGCTGCTGTGGGCGGTCGGCGCGGGCGTCGCCGCCGCGGTCGTGATGGTCACCGGTTCCGGCTTCGGCCCCGCGGACGGCGCGGGGGCGTGGTTCTGGACCTGCATCGCCGGTGTCGGCGTCGGCCTGTTCGGCGCCGCGGTGTTCTCGGCGCAGCGGGCCGCCGCCCGCCGCGGGGACCGGTCGGCGCAGCGCGGCGTCGAGCCGAGGTAGGTCATAGGCTCATCGGCATGACCGCGAACGACCGTCCGACCGCCGTCGTCACCGGGGCCTCCTCCGGGATCGGCGCCGCCACCGCCCGAGCGCTCGGCGCCGCCGGCTTCCACGTCGTGCTGGGGGCGCGCCGGGTGGAGCGCTGCGAGGAGATCGCGAAGGAGATCGACGGCACGGCGCTGTCCCTCGACGTCACCGACCGGGAGTCCGTCCGCGCGTTCGCCGACGCCGTGCCCGAGGCGAAGCTGCTGGTCAACAACGCCGGCGGCGCGAAGGGCCTGGAGCCCGTCGCCGACGCCGACGAGGACGACTGGCGCTGGATGTGGGAGACCAACGTCGCCGGCACGCTGCGTCTGACGCAGGCGTTCCTGCCGAAGCTGCGGGCGTCGGGCGACGGGCACATCGTCACGGTGACCTCGATCGCCGCGCTGGACTTCTACGACAACGGCGCCGGCTACACCGGCGCCAAGCACGCCCAGGCGATGCTGCACCGCACCCTGCGCGGGGAGCTGCTCGGCGAGCCGATCCGGATCACCGAGATCTGCCCCGGCATGGTGGAGACCGAGTTCTCCGAGGTGCGGCTGGGCGACGCGGAGAAGGCGGCGAAGGTCTACGAGGGCCTGACCCCGCTGACCGCCGACGACGTCGCCGACACGATCGTCTTCGCCGCGACCCGCCCGTCGCACGTCAACCTGGACCAGATCGTGCTCAAGCCGCGTGACCAGGCGTCGGGCACGCGGCGGCACCGGCGCTAGAGGGTCTCCTCCGACCGGCGGTTCTGGTCGGCGTCGTCACCGGGGCTCTCGCTCCGGGCGGCGCCGGCGATCCGCTCCTCGGACTCGCGCAGGATCTGTTCGGCACCGGGTTCGGTGCCCTCCTCCTCCGGGAGCGGGGTGGAACGGCTGGCGGCGCGGTCGTCGGGAACGCTCATGGCGGGCGGGTACCCGCTAGGACAGCGCCGACAACCCCTTCCACTTCTCCCAGGACAGCGTCCAGTCCCACAGGTCGCCGTCGCGGGCGGAGAGCTGCACGGGGGTGCCGGTGACCTCGACCGGGTCGCCGTAGAGGACGGAGTCGTAGTACGCCTTGGCGTTCTCGACCGACAGGTTCACGCAGCCGTGGGTGACGTTCGCGGCCCCCTGCGCGGCGGCCGACACCGGGTTGGCGTGGATGAACTCGCCGTTGTTGCTCATCCGGACGGCCCACTTCTCGACGACGTCGTAGCCGTACTGCTGCGAGACCATCCGCTTGTCGGTGAACTTCTCGGTGACGACGTGGATGCCCGAGCGCGTGTTGCGGTTCGGGTCGTCGGCCAGGCCGTAGGACGCCGGGTAGTCCGCGATCTGCTTGCCGTCCCGGATCACGATCATCCGGAACGATCGGGCGTCGGCCTCGACGATCTGGGCGCGGCCGATCGCGAACGACGTGGTTAGGTCCTCGGCGCCGTAGCTGCCGCCGCCGTAGTCGACGCCCTTGAGCGGCGCGTCCACGGTCACCTTCGTGCCCGACGGCCAGTACTCCTTCGGCCGCCAGTGCACGCGCGAGCCGCCGTTCTCGTCGGGCAGCCAGCCCCACGCGCCCTCGACCTCCTTCGAGGTCGTGACCTCCAGGACCTTCTCGATCGCGGCGCGGTCCTCGACGTGCCGGTCGAACTGGATCTCGATCGGCGCGGCGATGCCGACGGTGCGGTCGTCGCCGATGTTCAGGGTGCCGCGCACGGTGTGGACGGGCTCCAGCGTCGCGACGGTGCCCTGCACGGGGGTCGCCGTGCCGTCCGGTGCGACGGCGCGCCCGTGCCAGGTGTAGGTGGAGGCGAAGTCCAGATCACCGCTGCTGGTCCAGGTGGTGCGGTCCGGGGACAGCGCGCCGTCGACGGCGTCGCCGTCCGGGTCGGTCAGCGACACCCCGTCGAGCGTGCCGCCCGCCGCGCGGACCGAGACCGGCTGTGCCGGGTTCACCGACGACGCCGACGCGGCCGGCTGGTAGCTCACCTGTGGCCCGGCCGGGGCCGGGGCGGCCTGCGGCACCGCCGGGTCCTGCGGCGGGGCCGCGAGGGCCACCGCCCCGACGACGCCCAGCGCGCCGATCAGCACCACCACGACGATCAGTACCCGTCGCAACCGTTCCCCCGCGTACTCGATCTCCTGCGTTGCGCACCGACCGTACGCCGGGATCCGGTCCACGTGATCGGCAGGAGGACGGTGCTCCCCCGTGCGGCGCAACGCGAACCGGACGTCGATGTACAGAGGGTGTCAGACGGTGCAGTCCACCAGCACCGGTTCGGGATGCAGGGTGACGCCGAACCGCTCGGCGACGCCGCCCTGCACCTCACGGGCCAGGGCCAGCAGGTCGGCCGTCGTCCCGTCGCCGCGGTGGGTCAGGGCCAGGACGTGCCGCGTCGACAGCGACACCCGGCCGCCGGGGCCGGCGTGCCCGCGGCCGAACCCGGCGTTCTGGATCAGCCCGGCGGCGCTGAGCTTGACCCGGCCCTCTCCCGCGGGCCACGCGGCCAGGCCGTCGACCTGCGGCGCCCGGTCCGTGGGCAGGATCGGGTTGGTGAAGAACGAGCCGGCCGACCAGGTGTCGTGGTCCTCGGCGTCGAGGACCATGCCCTTGCCACGGCGCAGCCCGAGCACCGCCTCACGGACGGCGGCCGGATCGGTCCGCGTCTCCGGGTCGACGCCGAGGGTGCGGGCGAGCTCGCCGTAGCGGATCGGGGCGGAGCGGCCGTCGGCGTGCAGCGCGAAGCGCACCCGCAGGACGATCGCGTCGTCGCTGCCCTTGAGGACGCTCGTGCGGTAGGCGAGCCCCAGTTCGGAGGCGGGCACGTGCTCGCGGACGGTGCCGGTGCGCCGGTCGTAGAGGTCGACGTCGACGAGCAGGTCGGCGACCTCGACGCCGTAGGCGCCCACGTTCTGCACCGGGGTCGCGCCGGTCCGCCCGGGGATACCGGACAGGCACTCCAGCCCGCCGAGCCCGTCGGCGACGGTCGCGGCGACGACGTCGTCCCAGTCCTCACCGGCCTCGACGGTCAGCAGCACCCGGTCGCCGTCGCGCTCGTGGCCGATCCCGCGCCCCGCCAGCAGCACGGCGGTCCCGTCGAACCCGGCGTCGGCGACGACGAGGTTCGACCCGCCGCCCACCAGCAGCACCCGTTCCCCGGCCCGGTCGGCCGCGGCGACGGCGTCGACCACCTCGGCCGCGCCCTCGGCGCGCACGATGCGGGAGGCCGGTCCGCCGAGGCGCAGTGTGGTGTGCGCACTGAGCATCGGGTCGACCGTTGTCGGAGCGGGGGAACTCACGACCGCAACGGTAGCCTTCGCCCATGCCGCGCTCGATCGACTACCGCGCAACGTCCGCGCATCCGGCCTCGAAGGTCTACGCGGCGATGGTCGACCGCGATCTCCTGGAGGAGCAGCTGCATCACATCGGCGGCCCCGGGGCCGGGGTGACCGCCTACGAGACCACCGCCGACGGCGTCCGCTACACACTGCGGCACGGGATCCCGGGCGAGCACCTGCCGTCGATCGTGTCGTCGTTCGTACCCGGCGGGGACCTGCAGATCGACCGCAGCGAGCAGTGGCGGGCCGGCAGCGAGGGCGTCTACGACGGCACCGGCTCCGTGAAGGTCATCGGCACCCCCGCCACCGCGCGGTCGGTGATGCGGATCGCCGACGTCGACGGCGGCAGCGAGGTCCGGATCCGGGCCGAGGTCACGGTCAAGGTCCCGCTGGTGGGTGCGAAGATCGAGCAGGCGGTCGCCGGGCAGATCGAGCAGCTGCTCGCCGCCGAGACCCAGTTCACCCTCTCCCGGATCTCCTGATGTCCCACTACGTGATCACCCTGTCCTGCCCGGACCGCACCGGCATCGTCGCGCGGATCAGCACGTTCCTCGCCGACCTCGGCGCCTCGATCACCGAGGCCGCGTACCACGCCGACGTCGAGGCCGGGGTGTTCTGCACCCGCCAGGTCGTCGACGCCGCGTCGGTCCCCTTCGACGTCGACGAGCTCCGCGCCCGGTTCGCCCCGGTCGCCGCCGAGCTGGGCGGTGAGCACCGCATCTCCGACACCGGCGTCCGCAAGCGCGCCGTGCTGCTGGTGACCCGCGACCAGCACTGCCTGCACGACATCCTCGGCCGGGTGTGGGCGGGCGAGCTGCCGGTGGAGATCACCCGCGTGATCGGCAACCACACGTCGCTGGAGCCGGTCGTCGCCGCGCACGGGGTGCCGTTCCACCACGTACCCTTCCCCGCGCCCGGCGACCCGGCCCGCGAGCAGGGCAAGGTCACCGCGTTCGAGGAGATCCGCAAGCTCGTCGACGACGACTCCCCCGACGCGATCGTCCTCGCCCGCTTCATGCAGGTCCTGCCCGCGCACCTGTGCGAGGCCTGGGCCGGGCGGGCGATCAACATCCACCACAGCTTCCTGCCGTCCTTCGCCGGGGCGCGGCCCTACCACCAGGCCCACCGGCGCGGGGTCAAGCTGATCGGCGCGACCTGCCACTACGCGACCGCCGACCTCGACGCGGGCCCGATCATCGAGCAGGACGTCGCCCGCGTCGACCACGGGGACACCGCGACCGACATGGTGCGACGGGGACGCGACATCGAGCGCCTGGTGCTGGCCCGGGGGCTGCGGTGGCACCTGGAGGACCGGGTGCTGATCCAGGGCAACCGGACCGTCGTCTTCCGCTGAGCCCGCAGCCCTGCCGCCCGGCCCGGCCCGGCCGGATCGGGTCGCGCGCAGCGGAATGTCGCCGAGATGCATCTCAGCGGGAATTGTGGATCTCCGTGGCCCGCTGAGCTGCATCTCGGCGTACGTCCTTCATTCGCGATGGCGACGGAGTCCGGCCGATCCGGTCCGACGGCCGGGGCAGCCGGCGCACGATCAGCACGTGACGATCCCCGGATGGCCCGAGGTGTTCCGCGGGACCGCGGCCGTGGCGGCGGGTCTCGTCACCCCCGACCTCCTGCGAGGGCCCCGCTACCGCCGGCTGCTCCCGGACACCTACGCGCCGGCCGACCTGCGCCCCGACCTACGGCTCCGCTCGCTCGCGGCGCACTGCTGGGCCGGGCCGGACGCCGTGCTCAGCGGGTACTCGGCCGCCGAGCTGCTCGGCGCGTCGCGCGCCCCGTGGGCTGCACCGGCCGAGGTGACCGTCGGCGCGGCGCACCCCGGAGCCCGCTCCCGTGAGGGTGTGCTCGTCCGTCGCGACGTCCTGCACCCGGACGAGGTGACCGAGGTCCGCGGCGTACGGGTCACCACGCGTGTCCGCACCGCGTTCGACCTGGCGCGGCGTCTGTCACCGACCGAGGGTGTCGTCGCCGTCGACGCGCTGTCCCGCGAATCGTTCGCCCCGGACGTGCTGCTGAACCTCGCGGTCCGGCACGCCCACGCCCGGGGTGTCCGGCGGGTCGTCGACGCGTCGGTGTGGGCCGACCCGCGCGCCGGCTCCCCGCCCGAGACCCGGCTCCGGCTGGTCCTCGTCCGGGGTGGCCTCCCGCGGCCGGTGCCCCAGCACCCGGTCCTCGACGACGTCCGGCGCACGGCGCTGTGGCTGGACCTGGCCTACCCGGACCACCACCTCGGCGTCGAGTACGACGGCGGCGGCCACTTCGCGACGCCCGAGGCGGCCCGCGCCGACGCACAACGGCACACCCGGCTCGTCGCGGCGGGGTGGCGGGTGCTGCGCTACACCGCCCCGGACATGCACCGACGGCCCGACGAGATCGTCGCCGAGGTGGGCCAGGCCCTCGACCGCACTCGCCGAGATGCAGCTCAGCGGGCCGTGGAGATCGACAGTTCCCGCTGAGCTGCATCTCGGCGAACTTCCCGTAGGAACAGCTGCGCGAGGACGGGCGCTCGCGACGCGCGGAGCGGGGCGTACCGGCGGGGCGCGCACACGACGGCGCCCGCCCCGCGTGCTGCGGAACGGGCGCCGGATCGTACGGCTCACGCCGTGGGTCGGACGGAGATCAGGCCGCGGACTGCTCGGCCGTCGCCGCGTCGTGGGCGGGCTCCAGGGCGATCGCCAGGACCTCGGAGACGTCGGCGACCGGGTGCACCCGCAGCTCCTCGCGGACCGCGGCCGGGACGTCGTCCAGGTCCGGCTCGTTGCGCTTCGGGATGATCACGTCGGTCAGCCCGGCCCGGTGCGCGGCGAGCAGCTTCTGCTTCACCCCGCCGATGGGCAGGACCTTGCCCTGCAGCGTCACCTCGCCGGTCATGCCGACCGAGCTCCGGACGGAACGCCCGGAGGCCAGCGACGCCAGCGCCGTCGTCATCGTGACGCCGGCGGACGGGCCGTCCTTCGGGACCGCACCGGCCGGGACGTGCACGTGCAGCTTGCGCGACGCGAGGTCACCGGCCAGCCCGCGCGAGCGCAGGTAGGACAGCGCGATCGAGACGGACTCGGTCATCACCTCGCCCAGCTGCCCGGTGATCTGCAGGCCCGGCTCGCCGTCCATCGAGGTGGCCTCGATGAACAGCACGTCACCACCGGCACCGGTCACCGCCAGCCCGGTCGCGACGCCCGGCACCGAGGTCCGCTCGGCCGACTCCGGCGTGAACCGCGGACGGCCGAGGTAGGTGACGAGCGCGTCGGCGTCGACGTGCACCGGGCGCTCGGTCTCCGACGCGTCCAGCTGGACGGCCACCTTCCGCAGCACCTTCGCCAGGCCCCGCTCCAACTGCCGGACCCCGGCCTCCCGGGTGTACTCGGCGGCGATCATCGACAGCGCGACGTCGGTGAACTCGACGTCGCCGTCGTCGAGACCGGCCTTGGCGACCTGGCGCGGCAGCAGGTGGTCACGGGCGATCGCGACCTTCTCCGGCTCGGTGTAGCCGTCGAGCGTCACGATCTCCATGCGGTCGGCCAGCGGGCCGGGGATCCCGGAGCCGTCGTTCGCCGTCGCCAGGAACAGGACGTTCGACAGGTCGAGGTCGACCTCCAGGTAGTGGTCGCGGAACGTGTGGTTCTGCGCCGGGTCGAGGACCTCCAGCAGCGCCGCGGTCGGGTCACCGCGGAAGTCGCTGCCGACCTTGTCGATCTCGTCGAGCAGCACGACGGGATTCATCGAGCCGGCCTCGCGGATGGCGCGGACGATCCGGCCGGGCAGCGCGCCGACGTAGGTGCGCCGGTGACCGCGGATCTCCGCCTCGTCCCGGACGCCGCCGAGCGCGACGCGGACGAAGTTCCGGCCGAGCGCGCGGGCGACCGACTCCCCCAACGACGTCTTGCCGACGCCGGGCGGGCCGACCAGCGAGAGCACCGCGCCCGAGCCGCGGCCGCCGACGGTGTCGAGGCCCTTGCGCTCGCGGCGGGCGCGCACGGCGAGGAACTCGACGAGGCGCTCCTTCACGTCGTCGAGACCGGCGTGGTCGGCGTCGAGGATGCGACGGGCCTCCACGAGGTCCGACGAGTCGGTGGTCGCGGTGCTCCACGGGATGTCGAGGACGGTGTCGAGCCAGGTCCGGATCCAGCCGGACTCCGGGCTCTGGTCCGAGGAACGTTCCAGCTTGCCGACCTCGGTCAGCGCGGCCTTGCGGACCTCGTCGGGCAGGTCGGCGGCCTCCACGCGGGCGCGGTAGTCGTCGGAGCCCTCCGGGTCGTCCTCACCGAGCTCCTTGCGGATCGCGGCGAGCTGCTGGCGGAGCAGGAACTCGCGCTGCTGCTTCTCCATGCCCTCGCGGACGTCGTTCGAGATCTTCTCGGTGACCTCCTGCTCGGCGACGTGCTCCTTGGTCCAGCCCAGGAGCTTCTCCAGCCGGGCGTCGAGGTCGGTCTCGGCGAGCAGCTCGGCCTTGTGCGCGACGTCCAGCCACGACGCCCACCCGGCGAGGTCGGCGAGCGCGCCCGGGTCGTCGGTCTGCTGCACGGAGTCGATGACCTGCCAGGCCCCCCGCTGCTGCAGGATCCCGACCACCAGAGCCTTGTACTCGCGGGCGAGCTCGTGGGTGCGGCCGGTGGGCTCGCCGGCGTCGACCGGCTCGGCCTCGACCCAGAGCGCCGCGCCGGGGCCGGAGACCCCCGACCCGATGCGGGCGCGCCGCTCACCCCGCACGACGGCGGCCCGGTCCCCGTTGGGGAGCCTGCCGATCTGCTCGAGCACGGCGACGACGCCGATGGCGCCGTAGCGGCCGTCGATGCGGGGCACGACGAGCACCCGTCTCCCGTCGTCGCGGTCCTGGGCCGCGGCGGTGGCCGCGTCCACCGCGGCACGGGTGTCGGAGTCGTCGAGGCGGACGGGGACGACCATGCCGGGCAGGACCACGGCGTCGTCGAGAGGCAGGACCGGGAGCGTCAGCACGTCACTCATGTCCTGCCCAACCACACGGAGGGCCCTCCGCTTCCCGGAGTTGAGTCGTGTCCGCTCAGGGCGAACGCGGACACCGGAGCACGTGACGGCGGCCGTGGGAACACCGCGTACCGCGGGGCCACCGATGCGTGACCGGGTCGCGCTCGGGACCGTAGGCCATCCCGGTCAGGGCGACGGCGGGACGGCGACGGGCTCCGCGAGCAGGTCAGGCCGGTCCAGCGCCGGGACGGTTGTGAGCGTCCCGAGGACCGGGGGGGTTCACCAGCGCGGTCCGCCGCCCTGCACCTCCATCACCGCGGGCTTGACGTCGACCAGGTAGACCAGCGTCGCGACGGTGGCGGCCAGCCAGAACATGGCACCGCCGAACATCGGGCCGTTCGTGATGATCAGAAGCAGCAGCGCGACGCCGGTGATGCCCAGCCAGGCGTTCTTGGTGAGCTTGCCCGCCGCGGTGAAGGCGTCCGCACGTTGCATCAGTGCGTGCCCGAACGAGAACCCGCCGACCACCACCATGATCCACTTGATCACGAAGATGATCAGTTCATCGGGGGCACCTGGCAGTGACAACACCCGGCCAGAGTACGGACAACCCGGGCGCCGGTCACGTCCGGCGCCGGATCCGGGCGGAACGATCCGCATCCGCACACGACGGCGCCCCCGGCCGATCGGGATCGGCCGGGGGCGCGGGTCGTACTCACCGGGCACGGGGCCCGGCGGGTGTCACTTCTTGGCCGACGCCGTCGAGGTGCCGCGGCGGGTGGTCGGCTTGCGAGCCGGGACCTTCGCGCCGGTGGCGGTCTTCGGGTCGGTCTTGGCGGCGGTGCGGCGCGCGGTCGAACGCGTGGTCGACGCGACCTCGTCGCCGGCCTCCTCGATCGCCTCGGCGGCCTCCTTCGAGACCTCGGTGACGGCCTCGGCGGCCTCGCTCGCGGCGGTCTGGGCGCGGCGGGCGACCTTCTCACCGACCGAGCGGGTCTGCGTGGTGACCGTACCCAGGGTCTTGACGGCGACGTCGTGGGTCTCGTCCACGAACTCGTCGACGCGGGTGTCGAACTTCTCGGTCAGACCCTCGACGGTCGCGATGGCCTGCTTGACCTGCGGCTGCTTGCGGATCCGGCCCCAGGCCTTCTCACCGCGCTGGGCGAACCCGACGTAGACGCCCTCGACCTCGGAGCGGAACTCCTCGACCTGCTTGCGGATGTTGTCCGAGGACAGCTTGCCGCGGAGCTCCTTGAGCTCGTCGGGGAGCTCCTGGACGCGGGTCTGCACCTCCTCGGCGCGCTTGGTGGCGGTGGAGCGGGCGTCGGTGACGGCCTTGCTCACGGTGGTGACGGCGAAGTCGCCGGCGCCGAGCACGGCGAGCAGCGGGGTGCGGACGACCTCGGCCTGCTCGGCGGTCTGCTCGCGCAGCTTCTGCACGTCGGCGCTGGTGGGGAGGTTCACGGCCATGGTGATCACTTCCTCGTATCGGTGGGGGTGTCGGTGGTGCCGGCAGAGAGGCCGTTCTCGCTGCGAAAGGACTCGTAGACGTCGAGCAGCACACGTTTCTGCCGCTCGTTGAGAGTCGGATCGGTGAGCACCGCGTCGGTCACCTGACCGGCGGGCCGCTCCTCGAGGATCCCGGCGCGGACGTACAGCGCCTCGGCGGAGATCCGCAGCCCCTTGGCGATCTGCTGCAGTATCTCGGCGGACGGCTTGCGCAGTCCGCGCTCGACCTGGCTGAGATACGGGTTGCTGACGCCCGCGGTGCGGGCCAGCTGCCGCATGGAGACCTGGGCGGCCTCGCGCTGGGCGCGGATGTAGGACCCGATGTCCTCCACCGCGTGCCCCACGGTCTGACCGACGCTCTCGACGGCCTGCGCGACGCGCTCGACGGGTTCGACGGACTCACGCTCTCCGTGCTTGCGCTCGGTGGCCATCCGTCTCACCTCCGTCTCGATCCGTTCCTCACTGACGGAACCGACCGTACGCGGCACTGCTAGCTCCTGCAAGCACAGTGCTAGCGCTGGTCACGTGGCGTGCGCCACGTCGGTGACGGTCCGGTGACGGTGCGATGTCATCCGGGGACACCCGACCGATCACCCGATGACGAGCTCCCCCACGGCGTGGATGACCAGGCCGGCGAGCGCCCCCACGACGGTGCCGTTGATCCGGATCCACTGCAGGTCGCGGCCCACCTGGAGCTCGATCTTGCGCGAGGTCTCCTCCGCGTCCCAGCGGGCGACGGTCTCGGTGATCAAGGTGGTGATCTGGTGCCGGTAGTGCCGCACGACGTACGACGCAGCGTCCGCCAGCCAGCCGTCGAGCTTCGCGCGCAGCTCGACGTCGCGGCCCAGTCTCCGCCCGAAGGCCATGAGGCCGTCGCGCACGCGCAGGCGCAGCTCGTTCGACGGGTCGTCGGCGGCGTCGAGGACCATGGACTTCACGACCGTCCAGGCGCGGCCGATGAAGTGCTGCACCTCCGGATGCTCGACGACCTGGCGCTTGACCTGCTCGGCGCGCTCCATCGTCGTCTCGTCGTGCTGCAGGTCGCGGGCGAACTCCGCGAGGTAGCGGTCGACGGCGTGCCGCAGCGGGTGCTCCGGGTCGGTCTTGACGGCCCAGGCGTAGCCGCGGATCTCGGCGAACAGCTTGTCGGCCACGAGGTCGTCGACGAAGCGCGGGGTCCAGGACGGCGCGCGGTCGTGCACCACCCGCAGGACCATCTCCTGGTTGTCGGCGACCCAGTCGTAGGCGCGGTCGCAGACGAGGTCGACCAGCCTGCGGTGGGCGCCGTCGGCCAGGACGCCCTCCAGCGCCTTGCCCATCGGCGGACCGACCGGAATCTCCATCAGCTTGCGGACCGCGACGGTCTCGATGACGTTCTGCACGTCCTCGTCGCGCAGCACCGTCACGAGGGCCCGCGCGGCGGTGACCAGCTCGGTGGTGATCCGGTCGGCGTTGTGCTGCTCGGCGATCCACCGCCCGACCGACTCGCTGACCCCGATCCGCTCGAGCTTGTCGCGGACGACGGACTCGGACAGGAAGTTCTCCCCGACGAAGTCCCCGAGGCTGTCACCGATCATGTCCTTCTTGCGCGGGATGATCGCGGTGTGCGGGATCGGGATCCGCAACGGGTGCCGGAACAGCGCGGTCACCGCGAACCAGTCGGCGAGCGCACCGACCATGCCGGCCTCGGCGGCGGCCCGGACGTAGTCCGCCCCGGGGACACCGCGGACGACCTCGAAGTACTTCGCGACGAAGAACACGACCGTCGCGCCGAGGAGGAACCCGGTGGCGACGGCCTTCATGCGCCGCAGGTCGCGCCGCTTCTGTTCGTCACCGGGGCCGAAGCCGCCGAGGGGGACGTCGGGAACGGACCCGATGGTGCGGTCCCGCTGCGGGACGGGGGTCGGGCGCTCCGGCGCGCGGGAGGTCTGCACACACCCATAGTGCCCGGGGACACCGACAACGGGCGCCGGGGGCGCGCGGTACGGGTCCCCGGCCGGGTCCGGGGGATGTCCCGCCGGACCCGGCCGTGGCCGGTGGAGCGGCTGCGCGGCGAGGGAGAAGTGCCCCCTCGGGCGCCGCTTCCGGTGCGCACCGCCCGGCCGCTCCCGGCGTCCCGCGGAGACCTGCGGAGACGACATCGGGACGGATTCGGGCGGGCGGTACGCGGTCGCGCGGGCCGGATCCTCGGTTCCGTCCGGGCCGCGCGGGAGGGTCAGCGCCGCAGGGCGCTCGGGACGCCGGGCTGCTCGGCCCGCGCCTCCTGCTCGTCGGGCAGGGACTGCTCACTGTCGCGACGGCGCACCGCGTCGCAGACCGCTTCGACGACGACCGCGGCCTCGGGCACCCGGTAGCCGACCCGCGCCGGGGCCACGCGCCACTGCACCCAGCCCTCGGGACGCTCGGTCGGCGGGGCGACGACGCCGATGCCGTCGGTGTGCAGCACGACGTCGGTGTGCAGGCTCAGCTCGGCCGGGAGCGCGTGCCGCGGGCTCATCGGGAACCACCAGGTCCCCTCGGGCGTCGCGGCGACCGGCACGACCTCGCCGGCCTCACGCAGCGTCCGGCAGACCTGCCGACCGATGGCCGCCGGGACCTCGACCACGTCGAGCACGTCGCCCGTCGCGAGCATGACCTCCGCGCCCGGCCCCGGCACGAGCGGCCAACCGTGGTCGGCGTACTCGCGAGCAGCCGCTCGCAGCTCCGCGCCGTAGACGGCTCGGTAGCTGTCCCACCAGGACATGGAGGTCACTTCCTTCCGCTTGTGCGACAACCCCTGTGGTGCCGCTTTCCCTGTGAAGTACACCACCAGGATCGGGCTCCGTGCACGAGTTCGCGAGGGGTGCGCGGCGAGGGTGCGCAGCGGCGAGACGAGCGGGGAACGCCGACCGCACGGCGTCGCGGCCACCGGTGAACGACGGGTGACCGGGCCCAGCGGACCGACGACCGGTGGCAACCCCGCCGCCGTCCGGCGCAACGCCGGTCGTCGTACCGCTCGACATGCCTCGTGCGTCGATTGTCTTTATCATCGAGATGGTTGCGACGATCGGAAGGACTGGACATGGCGTCGACGACGGCGAGGGCGGGCCGCACGGCAGGCCCGGCCACCGGGATGGACACGGCACGCACCTGGGCGGTGCTCGCCGCGGCGGTACTGCAGGCGGTGGCGGGCTCGCTCGGCGGCAGCGGGACGTTCGGGGAGTCGCAGCGGGTGCTCAGCGACCGCTACCCCTCACTGGTCACCCCGGCGACGGTGGCGTTCTCCGTGTGGGGCCTCATCTACCTGGCCCTGCTCGTGTACGCGGTGTACCAGTCGCTGCCCGGGCAGCGGTCGCGCCCGGTGCACCGGGCGACCGGCTGGCTGTTCGTGGCGACGGCGGCGCTCAACGCGGGCTGGATCGTCGTGTTCTCCCAGGAGCTCCTGGGCACCGCGCAGCTGCTGATCGTGGCACTGCTGGTGACCCTGGCCGTGGTGCTGCACCGGCTCGCCGCGTTCCCCGCCGAGGGAGTGGCCGACCGGGCACTCCTGCACGGCCCGCTGGCCTTCTACACGGGCTGGGTGTCACTCGCGACCGTGGCCGGGTTCTCGGTGACGCTGACCTATTGGGGCGCGCCGCTCGGCCCGGTGACGGCCGCGGCGCTCCTCGGTGCCGGCGTGCTGGCCGCGGGCGTCGCGACCCGGCGGACGACGGCGACGCTGCCCTACGCGGCGACGGCCGCCTGGGCGCTGGTCTGGATCGCGGTCGAGTCCGCGACGACCGGGACGGTGCCGGTGACCGTGGTCGCGGCGATCGGCGTCGTGGCGGTGGTCGTCGCGGCGGCGCTGCGGGCGAGGGAGGGGCTGCGGGCGGCCTTCGGCTGACCCCGGGGACGACGACGGCGCCGGTCCCCGAGGGGAGCCGGCGCCGTCGCGGTGCGCGGGTCGTGCCCGCGCAGAAGCTCAGATCACGCGGACCGAGTCGGCCTGCGGGCCCTTCTTGCCCTGGCTGGCCTGGAAGTCGACGCGCTGGTTCTCCTCCAGCGTGCGGAATCCGTTCGACTCGATGGCGGAGTAGTGGACGAAGACGTCCGGTCCCTCGTCGTCGGTGGCGATGAAGCCGAAGCCCTTCTCGGCGTTGAACCACTTGACGGTGCCCTGCGGCATAGCGTGTGTCCTTCTCAGATGGAGCGGTTCCGGCCCTCACAGCAAGAGCCGGAGGTCGCGTGGACACCGTCGTGGCACCTCAGCACCGATCGACGACGCCCACCGTCACAACTTCACACGGACGCTTCGCGGCGATCGGAGAAGAACGACTGCAACCGACGCGGACGCTACCACGGCTCTCCGGCACGTCGACCGTCCTCACTCGACGCCCCCGCACGGGCCCGTTCCGCGGCGCCGACCGCCCGTCGAGCTCCTCCGGCGCGATCACGGAATGTGAGATCCGGGCCGTCGATCGGCAACGGGCGGTCATCACCGTCCCGAACGGGTGAGCGCGGGACGAGTTCCACGCCGTCGGGTGAGCGCCGGGCGCACGTCCTCCCCGGTTCGGGTGGCGACGGCGGCCCGGGCCCGCCCGGCGGCCCCGCACAGCCCCGGACGGGGTCGCCCGTTCCGGGTGCGCTGCGGTGCGATCTGCTCACAGCGTGACCGGTGGGGCCCTTGTGACTCGTGTGGCCACGATCGGGTCACTGGTGGACGACGCCCGGTGACCGCAAGCTCAGCGCCGTCCGTCACCCCGTGCAGCAGCACAGCGAACTGGAGAGACCGTGCGATCCCGAGTCACCACTTCCGTCGCCCTGACCCTCATGATCGGCACCCTGGGTGTGTACGGCGCCGGCGTGGCCGGCGCGGCCGAGCCCGTTCGTGCCTCCACCCCGGTCGCCCCGGCCACGACCGTCACCCACGCGCCCGCCGCGGTGTCCGACGGCCCGCTGGACCGGTTGTTCGACACGCTCTTCGGGAACGGCGCGGCGACCGCCCCGGCGACGCCCACCGACACCACCGTCCCCGTCCAGGACGTGCCGACCCCGGGCGTCCCCGCGGCTCCGGGCGCCCCGGCCGTCCCGGCAGCTCCGGCCGTCCCCGGCGCGCC
>NZ_JAMXSG010000090.1:0-18841 GCF_024124365.1 Pseudonocardia sp. McavD-2-B | reverse complement strand
GCGCCTGGCTGTTCGTCATCTGGCACTGCTGGCAGGACAACCTCGCCTACGACCCCACCCGACACCGCGCCCTCCAACGCCTCCTCGAAGATCAACAAGCGGCGGGTTGACACAGGGCATCTCATGCGGGGACCTCCCGGGTGTGGCGGGACAGGAAGGCGCGCAGCCGTTCGCTCGACGGGTTCCCGAAGACCTGCGCGGGCGGCCCGATCTCGACGACGCGACCGGCCTCCATGAACACGACGCGGTCCGCGACCTCGCGGGCGAAGGCCATCTCGTGGGTGACCACGATCATCGTCAGGCCGTCGGCGGCCAGCGTCCGCAGGACGCCCAGGACCTCCTCCACCAGCTCCGGGTCGAGCGCGGAGGTGGGCTCGTCGAACAGCAGGATCCGCGGCCGGGTCGCCAGCGCACGGGCGATCGCCACGCGCTGCTGCTGCCCCCCGGAGAGCTGGCGCGGGTAGTGGTGCAACCGGTCGCCGAGACCGACCCGCTCCAGCAGCGCGACCGCCTCCTCGTGGGCCCGGGCGGCAGACCGGCCGTGCACCCGCCGCGGCGCCTCGGTGACGTTGCGCAGCGCGTCGAAGTGCGGGAACAGGTTGAACTGCTGGAACACCATGCCGATCCGGCGGCGCTGGGCAGCGACGCCCTTCGGGCTGAGCGGGCGCAGCCCCCCGCGCTGCTCGGCGTAGCCGAGGAGTTCGCCGTCGAGGTACATCCCGCCGGCGTCGAGGGACTCGAGCTGGTGGACGCAGCGGACCAGCGTCGACTTGCCCGACCCCGAGGGGCCGATCACGACGACGACCTCCCCCTCGGTCACGTCGAGGTCGACGCCGTCGAGCGCGGCGTGCGACCCGAACCGCTTGGTCACACCGTGCAGGTGCAGGACGGGGCTCACGAGGCACCTCCGGCCGCGGCCGTCCGGACGTGCCCGCGGGCGAACCGGCGCTCCAGCCGTCGTTGCGCCACCGTGAGCAGCGTGACGACGGCCAGGTACCAGATGCAGGCCACGAGCAGGTTGGGGACGATCTCGTAGGTCTGGTTGTAGATGATCTGCACCGCGTTGAGCAGGTCGTTCATCGCGATCACCGACACCAGCGCGGTGCCCTTCACGACCGTGATGAACTGGCTCCCCGACGGCGGGATGATGACCCGCATCGCCTGCGGCAGGACGATCCGGAAGAACGTCTGGGCCGGGGTGAAGCCCATCGCGGCCGCGGCCTCGCGCTGCCCGTGGTCGACACCGAGGATCCCGGCGCGCACGATCTCGGCCATGTAGGCGGACTGGACGAGCGAGAGCCCGATCACCGCCGCGGTCAGCGGGGTGATGACGTCGTTGGCGTCCCAGGACACCAGGGTCGGTCCGAACGGCAGGCCGATCGAGATCCGTGGCACCAGGTAGGCCAGGTTGAACCAGAAGATCAGCTGGACCAGCGGCGGGATGCCCCGGAACACCCCGACGTAGACGGTGGCGGCCCAGCGGACCGGCCCCAGGTCCGACAGCTGCGCGGCGGCGAGCAGACCGCCCAGCAACGACCCGATCACCATCGCGGCGACCGCCAGCAGCAGCGTCGTGACCAGGCCCCGGAGCACCGCGGGGGCGAACAGGTTGGCGGCGACGACGTCCCACTGGAACCGCTCGTTGCCGACCAGGAAGACGACGATGCGGACGACGACCAGCGCCAGCAGCAGCGAGGCGACCCAGCGCCACGGGCGGGACCGGGGACGGGCGGTCGCGACGTCGTGCGTTCCGGGGCCGCTGGTCGACGGCGGCGCGGTGACGGTCACGGCGTGGTCCCCGCGTTCAGCTCCGGCGCCGGGACGGTCACGTCGTCGAGGCCCCAGCGGGACATGATCCCGGCGTAGGTGCCGTCCCGGAACAGCTCCTCGAACGCCCGCTGCATCACCGGCCCGAGCTCCTCGGACTTCGGGACGTAGAGCGCGAGCTTGTCGACGGTGGCGCCCTGCTCCTCGGTCTGCGTGACGTAGGTGTAGACGCCCTGCTGTTGTGCGGTCACGTCGATCGCGGCCGCCTGGGTCATCCCGGCGGCGTCCGCCCGGCCGGACCGGGCGGCGAGCAGGGTGGCGTTGGTGTCGGCCAGCCCGATCGAGGTGACCTCCGGCCTGCCGGTACGGGTGCAGTACCCGGAGAGCAGCCGCAGCTGCTCCTCCACGACGCTCGCGGTCGTCACGGCGACCCGCCGGCCGCACAGGTCGTCGGCGGCCTGCACGTCCAGGGTCGAGTCGGCGGGAACCACGTAGGAGGTCCTGGTGGTCATCCAGGTGACCGTGTCGAACTGCCGCTCGCGCTCGGCGGTGACCTTCACGGGTCCGTTGAAGGCGTCGTAGCGGCCCGCCAGCATCCCCTGCAGCGCGGCCGGGAGGCTGTCGACGACCACGGTCTCGGTACGGACGCCGAGCACCCGGGCCAGGGCGTCCTGGAAGTCCCGGTCGATACCGGTGATGCTGCCGTCACCGGCGACCGTGCGGTACGGCGGATGCGAGTCGCCGGCGAACCGGATGACACCCGCCTCCTTGACCGCGTCGGGCAGTGCGGCGTGCAGCTCGGCGTTCGCGCCGGGTGGCAGCGGGGTCTCCGCGGGGTCCCCCGAGCCCCCGATCCCACAGCCGGCGAGCAGCAGCACCGAGGCGGACAGGACGCCGAGGCCCAGGACACGGGGACGGCGTGGGCGGGTGTGGCGCATGGCGAGGTACTCCCTGCGTTGGGTCGTGCCATGTGTGGGCCGGTCGGCGGTTCACGATCATTGCCGACGTCGACAGCGACGAGCGTCGCACGAGGTGTCGCCTATGACAACACCTCCTTTCCGCTCTGCGGAAGACCGACGGGCGACACGTACGCTCCCCCGCGGGAGGGATGTCGATGCCGGACGACGGGCGCACACGGGCGGAGCCACAGCTGCTGCTGACCTCGCTGCTCGGCGACTACTGGTACTGGCGTGACGAGCACATCCCGTCCGCCGCGCTGGTCCGGCTGCTCGCCGAGTTCGGGATCGGCCGGGAGAACGCCCGTGCGGCGATGCGGCGGCTCGCCGCCAAGGGGCTGCTGACGACCTCGCGCGCCGGCCGGACCACGGCCTACGGCATCCCGCCCCGGACCAGCGACGTCATCGTGCACCGGACCCACCGGATGCTGGTCTTCGGCGCGTCCGCGCCGCCCTGGGACGGCCGGTGGACCGTCGTCGCGTTCTCGGTGCCCGAACAGGAACGCGAGATCCGCACGGCGCTGCGCTCCCGGCTGCGGGTACTCGGGCTCGCCGCCCTGTACGACGGCCTGTGGGTCTCGCCGCACGACCTCGCCGGGCCCGCCCGCGACCTCGTCGCCGAGCTCGGCATCGGTCGGGCGACCGTCCTGCGGGCGACCGAGGTGCCCGGCGGCCCGCACGGCGGGGGGCCCGCGTCGGCGTTCGACGTGGAGGGCCTGGCCGCCGAGTACGCGGAGTTCGTCCGGATCTACGCACCGCTGCGCGACGGCCTCGCCGCGGGCCGGATCGGCCCGGCCGAGGCGCTGCGGATCCGCACCGAGCTGCGGGTGGCGTGGCGCACCTTCCCCGAGCGCGACCCCGACCTCCCCGCGGTCATGCTCCCGGCGGGGTGGGCACGGCCGGAGGCGCAACGGCTGTTCATCGAGGTCTACGACCGGCTCGGGCCGTTGGCGGAGCACCGGTTCCGGCAGGTACTCGCCGAGGTCGACCCGGGTCTCGCCGAGCTGGCCTCGCACCACGACAGCGCCCGCATCGCGCGCCTGTACTCCGAGCTCGGCGACCGGCGGGCACGGGGCGACACCCCGTTCGAGCAGGCGGTCCGCGAGCGCAGGCTCGACGAGGTGGGCCGCGGCAGGCCGTCGGCCTGAGCGGGCACCGCGCTATGGCAGCAGCGCCCGGACCTCGTCGGGGTCCGGGCCGCCCGGACCGATGACCACGACGGCGTCGTCGAAGCCCGCGTCGGCGTAGCGGGCCAGGTCGTCCCGCAGACGGCCGAGGTCGGCGCCCTCCGGCACCGGGAGGGCGTAGGCCACCGCGCGACCGCCCCCGGCCGCCCGGTAGCGGCCGAGCGCGTCCAGCATCTCGTCCGGCGTGGTGCGGTAGCCGGAGGCGAGCCAGCCCTCGAAGGACCGGGCGGCCTTCTCGACGTTCGCGCCCCAGGAGCCCAGCAGCAGCGGCGGCCGGGCGGTGGGCACGTCCGCGAGCCGGGCGTCGGCGTCCCCGCCGCGTTCCAGCAGCTCACGCAGCCGGACCACGTTCTCGTCGAAGGTCCGGAAACGGGTCCGGTGGTCCCGGTCGAGGGCGGCGTAGTCGTCGCGGGTCGAGCCGGGGCTCACCCCGAGCGCGAGCCGGTCCCCGCAGACCGCCTGCAGCGACAGCATCCGGTGGGCCAGTTCGGCCGGGTGGTGCAGCGGGACCTGCACCGTGCCCGTCGACAGGCCGACGCCGTCGGTGGCCCCGGCCGCGACGGCCAGCGCGACGAACGGGTCGGGCACCAGCCGTCCACGGCCGATGATCTCCGGCGCCCACAGGTGCGCGAAACCGGCGCCGGCGAGTCGCCGGGCCCACCCGGCGACCGGGTACGGCGGCGCGTCGGACAGGTGCGCGAGCGTCGCGCCGAGGCGCACCGCTACGCCCGCCGGTCCGCGGCGAACCGGGCGTACCAGCGCAGTGCGTCCGGATCGTCGACCGAGGCCAGGTTCGCGGCCCTCTCCAGCGGACGGCCCGCCATCAGCTTCTTGATCGGGACCTCCAGCCGCTTCCCACTCAGCGTGTGCGGCACCGCGGGCGCCTCGACGATCTCGTCCGGGACGTGCCGCGGCGTCAGCCGGGACCGCAGGGCGGACACGATCGTGGCCCGCAGGTCGTCGTCGAGGGTGTGACCCTGCGCGGGGACGACGAACAGGCCCAGCCAGTACTCGTCGTCGGGGAGATCGACGCCGACGACCAGCGCCTCGTCGATCTCCTCCATCGTGTCGAGGACGTCGTAGAAGTCGCCGCTGCCCAGCCGGACGCCCTGCCGGTTGAGCGTGGAGTCCGAGCGGCCGTGGATGGCGACGCTGCCGTCGGTGTGCAGGGTCACCCAGTCCCCGTGCCGCCACACGCCGGGCCAGGTGTCGAAGTAGGAGTCGGTGTAGCGCTCGGCGTCCGGGTCGTTCCACAGGTGCACCGGCATCGACGGCATCGGCTGGAGGACCACCAGGTCACCGACCTCGTCGACGACGGGGTTCCCGTCGTCGTCCCAGGCCGCGCAGTCGACACCGGCCAGGCGACCGCCGATCCGCCCGGCCCGCACCGGCGAGTATTCGTTCGCGCCGACGAAGGAGCCGGAGACGTCGGTGCCGCCGCTGGTCGAGTCGATCCGCATGTCCGAGCGGACGTGGGAGTACAGCCAGTCGTAGCCGGCGGGCGGCAGCGCCGAGCCGCTGACCATGACGTGCCGCAGCCGGGACAGGTCGTGCTCGGTGCGCGGGGACACCCCGGTGTTCGCCGTCGCCGTGACGACCGCCGCCCCCATCAGGACGACGTCGGCGCCGGTCCGGGCGGCAACCTCCCAGACCGCACCCGGCGGGTGGCCGGGGCTGCCCTCGTAGAGCACGATGCTCGCGCCCTGGGTGAGCGCCCCGAGCTGCATGTTCCACAGCGCCCAGCCGGTGGAGGTGTAGGTGAACATGCGCTCGCCGGGCCGCAGGCCGCAGTACAGCCCGGACCACTTCAGGCCCTCGAGGGTGATGCCGCCGTGGCCGTGCACGAGGCCCTTCGGCAGGCCGGTGGTGCCGGAGGTGAACAGCACCCACAGCGGGTGCGAGAACTCGACCTGCGCGAACTCCGGCTCGGCGTCGACGGCGAGCAGCTCGGCCCACGGCGTCGCGCCCTCCGGCACCGGCCGGTCGAACACGGAGGGGACGGCCACGACGTGGCGCACCGTCGGCAGCTCGGCCCGCAGCCGCGCGACGACGTCGGCGCGGTCGACCTCGTGGCCGTTCCAGTGGTAGCCGTCGGCGACGACGAGCACGGTCGGTTCGAGCTGGGCGAGCCGGCCGATGGTGCCCTCGGCACCGAAGTCCGGCGAGCAGCACGACCAGACCGCGCCGACCGCGGCCGCGGCCAGCAGCCCGATCACGGCGTGCTCGGTGTTGGGCAGGTAGGCGCAGACCCGGTCCCCGGGGCGCACCCCGGCCCGGCGCAGCCAGCCGGCGGCGGCCGCGACCGACCGGCGGAGCCCGCCACGGGTGATCTCCCGGGCGGGCGCCCCGCCCTCCTGCACGCACACCAGCGCGGGGTCGTCGTCGGCGCCGCGGCGCAGCGCGTGCTCGGCCCAGTTCAGCCGGGCCCCGGTGAACCACCGGGTGTGCGGCATGTCGTCCGCGGTGCGGACCTGTTCCCACGGCGTCGAGAACGCGACGTCGTAGTAGTCGACGACCGAGCGCCAGAACCGGTCGACGTCGGCGACCGACCACGTGTGCAGGGCGTCGTGATCGTCGAACGGACGGCCCTCCCGCTCGGCCAGCCAGTCCAGGTAGGCGCGCAGCGCGGACTGCTCGATGCGCTCCGCCGACGGGCTCCAGAGGACGTCGGTCATCGGTGTCTCCTCCGTGGGGCGTCCCGCGCGTCGGCGGGCCCACCCGGGAGGTGGACCCGCCGACGCGGTGCTGCGGTGCGGTGCCGCGGTCAGCCCTCGGCGGGGTCGCCGAGGGACACCCGGCTCGGGGTGCTCAGGAGGCGAGCACCTTCGGCATGATGTCGTTCTTGATCCGCTTGAGGTCGTCGAGCGTCTTGGACACCGGGACGTCGGCGAACGGCGGCCAGATCAGCGGCATGGTCATGCCCGCCTCCTTGTACGCCTTGAGCCGGTCGGTGAGCTGCTTCTCGGTGCCCACCAGCAGGTTCGACGCGACACCGTTGACGGTCTGGTCGACCTCCTCGTCGGTGATGACCGTCCAGATCATCGAGCAGATCTCCAGGTCCTTGGCCCGCTTCGGGCTGCCGATCTCCTCGAACTGCTCGTCGATGGCGGTGATCCACTGGGCGAGGCGCTCGGGCGAGTCCTGGATGCCGATCCAGCCGTCGAGGTCGTACTTGGTGATCCGGCGCGCCGAGCGCAGCGGGTCCTTGAGGCCGCTCATGAAGATCGGCGGGCGCGGGTCCTGCAGCGGCTTGTGCCCGAAGCCGCAGGCGTCGAAGTCGGCGAACTCGCCGTGGAACTCGTAGTGGTCGGCGCCCTTGTCCCAGATGCCCTGCATGATCTCGATCGACTCGCGCACGTGCTTGTGGCGCCTCGGGAAGATGTCCGTGGCGCTCGCCGCGGCGAACTCCTCGGGCATCCAGCCGGAGCCGACGCCGACGTTGAGCCGGCCGCCGGCGAGGTGGTCGATGGTCGCCAGCTCCGCGGCGAGGACGCCGGGCGAGCGGAACGGCGTGTCGATGATGCTCATGCCGATGCGGACCTTGGTGGTCTTCGCGGCGAGCCACGGGATCAGCGGGTAGCCCTGGAACCACCGACCGCGCGAGGACACCGGCAGCCCGTTCGGCAGCCCGTCCATCATGCCGAAGGAGTACTGCAGCTCCTGACGGTCGGACTTCTCGGGGACGACGATCCGGTCGAGCGTCCAGACCGAGTCGAAGTCGAGCTCCTCGGCGAGCGCGGTGAGGTCCTCCAACTCCTTGACCGTGACGAGGTCGCGGAAGTTGGGGAGGTACAGAGCGAGCTTCATGTGATGCTGCCTCCTTGCGGCATGACAGGGTCGCTAGCGGGAGAGTGTGACGCGGATCTCGTTCTTGAGAACCTTACCCACGGTCGAGCGCGGAAGATCGGCCCAGAGCTCGACCTGCTTGGGGGCCTTCACGGAGCCGATGCGCGCCTTGACGAACGCGACCAGTTCCTCGGTGTCGATCTCGGCACCGGGCTGGGGCTGGACCACCGCGGTGACCCGTTCGCCCCACTTCTCGTCGGGCAGCCCGACGACCGCGCAGTCCCGGACGGCGTCGTGCGCCATCAGGGCCTGCTCCACCTCGGCGGAGTACACGTTGAACCCACCGGAGATGACCATGTCCTTGGCCCGGTCGACGATGTGCAGGAACCCGTCGTCGTCGAGCAGGCCGATGTCGCCGGTGTGGTGCCAGCCGTGCGCCGACACCTCCGCGGTCGCCTCGGGGTTGCGGTGGTAGCCCGCCATCACCAGCGAACCGCGCACACAGATCTCGCCGCGCTCACCACGCGGGACCGGGTGGCCCTGCTGGTCCAGGATCGCGACGGTGACCAGCGGCGACGGCCGCCCGGCCGAGGCCAGCCGTTCGGTGGCGACGCTCCCGTCGGCGTGACGGTGCTCGGCGGGCGACATCGTCGAGATCATCATGGGGGCCTCGGACTGGCCGAACAGCTGCGCCATCGGCCCGATCCGGTCCAGCGCCTCGGTCAGCCGGGCCACCGACATCGGGGCCGCGCCGTACCAGAAGCACTGCAGCGACGACAGGTCCGTCGCGTCGAGCGCCTCGTGGCCGAGGACCATGTAGATCAGCGTGGGCGGCAGGAACGTGTGCGTGACCCGGTGCGCCTCGATCAGCTCCAGGAACCGGCCGACGTCGGGCTTCGCCATGATCACGACCTCGCCGCCGCGAGCCAGCACCGGGAAGCACAGGACGCCCGCGGCGTGGGTCAGGGGCGCCAGCGCGAGGTACACGGGCCGCTCGCCGAACGGATAGCTCATCAGCGTGATCGCCGACATCGTCTCGACGTTGCGGTCGGTCAGCAGCACGCCCTTGGGACGCCCGGTGGTGCCGCCGGTGCCGACCAGCGCCACGATCTCGTCGGGCGGTGCCGCCTCGGCGGACGGGTCGTCGCGGGCGGCGTCGAGCCAGGCGTCGAAGGCCTCGGCACGACCGTCCGGGCCGGGGTCACCGAGACGCACGAGGGTGGTCAGCTGCGGGAGGTCCGGGGCGATCTCGGCGACCAGGCCGTCGAAGGAGGGTTGGTAGATCAGCGTGGTGCAGTCGAACAGGTCGAGCAGTTCGGCGGTCTCGCCCGCCGCGTTGCGCGGGTTGATCGGGCACCACACCGCGCCGGCGCGGGCGATGCCGAACACGCAGGAGAACGCGGTCGGGTCGTTCGCCGAGAGGATGCCGACCTTGTCCCCCGGCGCGACGCCGGAGCGGCGCAGCGCCCGCGCGACGGAGTGCGAGAGCTCGACGACGTCGCCGTAGGACAGCGTCGTGCCGTCGAGGGTCAGACAGGGGGCCGCGGGATCGAGGGAGGCGCCCTTGTCGAGGTAGAAGGTCAGCGACATCGCGGCTCCCCGGATCTGCACCGTTGCGGACAGCGACGACCGTGGCGGGAATCTGGACAGTTGTCAAGAATTCCTGCCCGACCGGGGTGGGGAACGCCGACGGCGGACGGCCCGGGAGTGGTCCCGGTCCGTCCGCCGTCGTGGTGCGGGGGGTGGTGCCTACGCCTGCCCGGTCAGCGCCCCGGCCAGCGGGCCCAGCGGCGGCGCCCACTCGCGGATCTCGGCGCGGGCCACGACGCCGGCCGTGGAGAACGGGTCCGCGTCGACGATCGCCTGCACGGCGGCCCGGTCCTCGACGCGGAAGATCAGCAGGCCGCCCGGGGCCTCACCCGGGGCCCAGGCGCCGGCGACGAGCATCGTCCCGTCCTCGGCGAGGGGGCGCAGGTAGTCACGGTGGGCCGGACGCGTGGCGTCCCGGAGCTCCGTGTCGTCGGTGTAGGTGTAGATCAGTGCGAAGGTCGTGGCCACACCGCGATCCTCGCACGCGGCGACGCCGACGGGGCCACCGTCGGCGTCGTCGTCCGTCGTCACTTCGCCGCGAGGCGCTCCAGGCGACGGGTGGTGGGCCAGCGGACGTTCGTCGCCCAGCCCGCCTTCTCGAAACCGCGGATGACCACGGCGGAGATGTCGATCTGGCCCTTCTTCACGCCGTGCCGGGCGCAGGTCGGGTCGGCGTGGTGCAGGTTGTGCCAGGACTCGCCGCAGGACAGCACGGCCAGCCACCAGACGTTGGCGGACTTGTCGCGTGCGGCGAACGGGCGCTCGCCCCAGATGTGGCAGATCGAGTTGATCGACCAGGTCACGTGGTGCAGCACCGCGACGCGGACGAAGCCCGCCCAGAACAGCGCGGTCAGCGCACCCCACCAGGACATCGTGATCAGACCGCCGAGCAGTGCCGGGCCGAGCAGGCTCGCGACGACGATCAGCGGGAACGCCTTGTCGACGCGGGCGATGTCGCGGTCCTCCAGCAGGTCCGGGGCGAACCGCTTCATATTGGTCAGGTCGCGCTGGAACAGCCAGCCCAGATGGGCGTGCCAGAAGCCCTTGACCAGGGCCATCGGGCCGGTGCCGTAGAGCCACGGCGAGTGCGGGTCGCCCTCCTTGTCCGAGAACGCGTGGTGCCGGCGGTGGTCACCGACCCAGTCGAGCACGCTGCCCTGCAGCGACAGGCTGCCCGCGATCGCCAGCGCGATCCGCAGCGGGCGCTTCGCCTTGAACGCGCCGTGGGTGAAGTACCGGTGGAACCCGACCGTGACGCCGAGGCAGCTCACGTAGTAGAAGACGACAGCCAGCACGACGTCGGTCCAGCCCAGGAAGCCCGCCCCCCAGGCGAGGGGGACGGCCGCGAGCAGCGCCAGGGTCGGCAGGACGACGAACAGCCCCACCAGGAACATCTCCCCCGGCGGGCGCTTCCCGTCCAGGACGGGTGCGGGCCCGCTCTTCGTGGGAGCCGGTGCCGCGTCGAGTGTTGTCATGGCTCCACTACATCGGGTGACCGGCGTCGGCACAGTCCGGCTGGCCCCCCTGTGTGGAAGGGGGTATCTCCTCGGCTGGGCCGTTCGCGCGATCCCGTACCCCCGTGAGCAGAACCTGCGACGACGACGTGACCGTCCGCTCGCGGTGAACAGCTCACCGGGGAGCCCGCGATCGGGCGGGCGGCGTACGTCACCGCGATCCTCAGGGTTCGGTGAAGACGTCGTCGATGAGCACGGTGACCTGGACGGGTTCGAGGTCCGTGAGGTGGCGGACCGTGGCGACCACGGCGCGGCGGACGTCGTCGGCGAGCTGGTGCAGCGGGCGTCCGAAGTCCGCGGCGAGGGTGATCTCCAGGGCCGTGCTCGCCCCGGCGACGCCTGCGGTGACCTCGGAGTCCGAGTCGCGGTGGCCGGACAGGTCACGGCTCAGGGCGACGCGGACACCGGGAACACCTTCGGCGGAGTGCCGCGCAGCGGCGACGACCACCCGCGCGGCGACGCGGGTGAGCCCGTCGGCAGTGCGGACGGTGGCGTAGTCGCTGTCGTCGATCGCGCTACGGATGCGCGCGAGCGCCTCCTCCATCGGCCCCTCGGGCGCGATCACCTGCTCGGCGGCCAGGTCGCGCAGGGGTGACAACAGCCGGTCGTACTCCGCGAGAGCCGCCTGGCAGTGCACGCAGCCCTGCTGGTGCACGTCACGGTCGGCACCGCGGCCGTCGGCGACCTGGGTGAGCAGCGTGTCGACCGACCTGCCGCAGGTGAGGGTGTCCCGGTCCCGACGGTCGGTGTGGTCGGGCTGGTCGTGCTCGGTACAGACGGCCGCGCAAGGTCGGTTCGGAGACGCCGAGGATGGCGGCGGCCTCGTCGTAGCCCAGCTGCTCGATGTCCACCAGCACGACGGGGGCCCGCTGTTCAGGTGGGAGACCGGTGACCGCCGCCACCATCGCCGAAAGCCTGTTCCTGGCCATCACCTGGGCGTCGGCGCCCGGCGAACTGACGATGTCGGGATCGGTCAGGGGTGTGTCCTCACGGCGACGCCTGATCGTGCCCAGACAACGGTTCACCACGATGCGGTAGAGCCACGTGGTGAACAGGCTCGTGCCCGCGAATCCGGCCAGCGCCGTCCACAGCTGGATGACGACCTCCTGGGCGACGTCCTCGGCGTCGTCGGGGTTGCCGAGCATGCGCAGGGCGATCCGGTAGATGCGGTCGCGGTGTCGCCGTACGAGCGCCTCGTAGGCGTCGAGCGAACCCTCCTGGGCCTTGCCGACGAGCCAGTCGTCGGCCTGGTGGTCGAGCCGCTCGGGACGGGGCCCACGCCGCGCCGGGACGGGGCGGGGCGGGGCCGGCTGTCGTCGTGCGCCACGTGGCTCCGTACCTCCGGCGGGATGGTCGACGCCGACCTGTCGGCCTCGGGAACTCGTTGCTGCGGTGCCGAGTGCGCCGACGCCCCCGAGCCGGCGACAGGGGCGACGGACATGCGGACGATCGTTGCCTACACACGGACATCCCGCCCGGCGGAGCAGTGCGTTCAGGCACGCACCGGGCGGGTCACCTGTAGTCCTCGACGGTCACGGTGATCCCCGCGTCGGGGATGACACCGCGGACGGCGGCCCTGACCTGGTCGGCGATCTCGGCGATCGGATGGGGGTGGCGACCGACGACGTGCACGTCGACATGCGTGGAGCGTCGATCGTCCGCGCCCGTCCACTCGGCGCTCCCCGGGTCGACGCCGAGGCGGACACCCACGACTCGCCGTCCCGGCAGATGGGTCGCGACGGTGCCGAAGGGCCCGCCGTGGAGATCGACGACGCCCGGACAGCCCCGGACCGCGTCGGCGAGTGGGACGCTGAGGTGGTCAGGATGTTCTGGTCGGGGGTCGGTCATGGGCCCTCTCCTCTCTCGTCGTCGTGAGCTGTCCAGGTCGCGGTGGGGGTGGTCGCCCGGTCGTGCGCGGCCGGCTCCGTGTCAGGTGCGATCGCCTGCGTGACGTCGTCGGCGAGATGCAGCACGCGCTCGACGCCGCTGACCACGACGAGACGTTCGAGCGCACGGTTCCCCGAGACGACCACGCGCATGTCGATCCCGTGGGCACGAGCGAGCCGATGGGTGCGCACCAGCAGGTCCAGACCATGGGAGTCCAGGTAGCCCACCGCGGTCAGGTCCACACACAGCAGGGTCGGAACCGGTTCCGGTACGAGCGCGATGACCGTGCGCCGCAGCTCCGGCACGCGTGCGGCGTCGACCTCGCCGACGATCCGCAGCACCACGATGCCCGGGCCCGGCCTGTCCACCAGCACGTCAGCGGCATGATGCCCACTCCTCTCGGTCCTCCTCGACCTCGTCGTCGGTGATCGGGTGGTGCCGGGTCCGTCGGGTGGACCGACCGCGGCCGGGCGCATCGCCCGCAGATTCACCACCTGGTCGACGCGGACGAGAGGCAGCCGGTCGGTGCGGCGCCGCGGAGAGCACCTGCAGCCCTCGATCACGACGACGATCTCGGCCGCCCGCGTCCGGCGGAGGCAACGGATGCACGGACCAGGGCGGCGATCCCGTCCGGCGTGCAGGCCGTCCGTCCGACGGCCGGGGAAGGTGGCCGTCGACCTCGCCGCAGGGCCCGGGTGCGGGTTCCCTCCGGCAGCGCAGCTCAGCGCCCGGGTCGCGGCCGGGGCGAGGGCCGGCCCGGTGTGGACGTCACGCGATGCGGGCCGCTCCGCCGCCGAGGGTGTACACGCCGCGGACCTCGCGGGCCGCCGGACCTGCGATCTCGGCGACGACTGCCTCGGCGATCCGGGTACTGCCCCGGCCGGAGGACAGCGCGCCCGACGCCGCCGGGCCCGGGGTCGTCGCCGTGGGGGTGTCCGGGGTGGTCATGTCCTGTCTCCCTTCGTGCCGCGGGCCCGGCCGCCTGGTGTGCCGGGGCCTCTGCGGCGGAGGAGGCCTCCGTTGCCGGAAGGTCTCGTTCCGTTCCACAGCCGTGGGACACGATCGGGACAGGATCCTCACGCGGCGGTGCTGTGATGTGAACCATCGCCGAGCGGTCGGTCCTCGCGACCGGGGGAGACCGGTGCCGGCGAGAGTGGAGGGTCGTCCTGCCACCCGGCGTCTCGCGAATCGTCCATAGCCCTGCGTCACGCTGCCGGCCGGCCGGCATGGCCTCGACCACGGGGAGCCGTGCGAGCGGTCCTGCCGGAGACGTTCCGGAGCGGACCGCTGATCGGACCTGGAGCCGGAGGTCGGGATCGAACCGACGACCTACCGCTTACAAGGCGGTTGCTCTACCACTGAGCTACACCGGCGGGCAGGCCCCAGCCTAACCCGCCCCTCCGTCGCAACCGCTCACCCCGCCCGGCCGTCGGACGGTGTGAGGTAGGCCGACGCCCCGACGCCGGTCGGCGGCCCGCCCCTAGCCTGGTGGGCGACGCCAGACCCGCACGACGGAATGGAGGGATCGTGGCCGAGGAGACGCCGCCGGCCGACCGGTTCGCACGGCGGCTGCGCGGCGCGCTGCGGCGTGACGCGAAACGGCTGCTCACCCCGGGTCCGTCGACGGTGCCGATGCTCATGCTCGGCCCGCAGGTCCCCGACGACGCCCGTGTGCAGGAGGTCCTGGACCTCTGCATGCGGATCGGTGAGATCGAGCTGTCCTCCGGCGAATCGGTCGACGAGGTCACGGCGACGATGCTGCGGCTGGCCAACCTGGCGGGTCTGCCGGCGGTCGACGTGGACATCACGTTCACCTCGATCACGATGTGCTGCCACCGCGGCAACGCCGCCCAGCCGGTGACGACGATGCGACTGGTCCGCTACCGCACGCTCGACCTGTCCCGCCTCGCCGAGACCGAGGCGATCATCCGCGACGTCGAGGCGGGTCGGCTCGACGTGCGGGCGGCGTCGTCGAAGGTCTCCGAGGTCGTGCGGCACCCGCACCCCTACCCCCGCTGGGTGGCGACGTTCGGCTGGGCCGCGCTGGCCGCGTCGATCGCCCTGCTGCTCGGTGGCGGCCCGCTGACCGCGACGACGGCGTTCGTCACCACCGCGATCATCGACCGGATCGGCCGGGTACTGGCCCGGCGCGGGGTCGCAGCGTTCTTCCAGCAGGTGGTCGGTGGCTTCCTCGTCACCGCCTCGACGGTCGCCCTGGTGCAGCTGGAGGTGTTCCCGCCGGGCACCCGGGCGTCCTACATCGTCGCCGCGGGCATCACGGTGCTGCTGTCCGGGCTGAGCGTGGTCTCCACCGTGCAGGACGCCCTGACCGGCTACTACCTGACCGCGGCCGCCCGCATGGTCGAGATCTCACTGCTGTCGGCGGGGCTTCTGACCGGCGTCGTGCTCGGCCTGCAGCTCGGGCTCGCGATGGGGACCCAGATCGAGGTGTCCGGGGACCTGCCGTCGGGACCGGGCCAGTTCGGGCTCTCGCTGGTCGCCGGTGCGCTGGCGGCGGCGTTCTACGCGCTCGCCGGGTACGCACCGTTGCGGTCGTTGCCGATCGCCGGCGCGGTCGGCGCGTCGAGCTGGCTGGTCTACGGCCTGCTCACGCAGAACGCCGGGCTCGGCCAGGTACCCGCGACCGGGGCCGCGGCCCTGGTCGTCGGGCTCGCGGCGGGCCTGCTGCGGCGCGGCACACAGACCCCGCCGATGGTCGTCACCCTCGCCGGGGTCACCCCGCTGCTGCCCGGTCTGGCCGCCTACCGCGGCTTCTACCAGCTGGCGATCGAGGGGCCGTCCGAGGGATTGGTGACGATCACGATCGCGCTGGCCGTCGGTCTGGCGCTGGCCGCAGGCGTCGCCCTGGGGCAGTTCGTGGCCAGCCCGCGCCGCCGTCCCGAGGACCGGCCCGGCGGGGCCGAGAGCTCCCCCACCGGCGCCGCGGCCGTCGGCGCCCCGGTGCCCGACACCACGGCCGACGGGGCCGATCCGAAGTAGGGTCGCCACGGGGCGAGCGTCGAGGAGGGCATGTGTCCACAGGGGAACCGGTGACCGCAGCGGATCTGGTGGTGGTGGCCAACAGGCTCCCCGTGGACCTGGAGCGGCACCCGGACGGCAGCACCACCTGGCGTCGCAGCCCGGGTGGCCTGGTCACGGCGCTGGAGCCGACCCTGCGGGCCCGGGAGGGTGCTTGGGTCGGCTGGCCCGGCGTCCCCGACGCCGAGGTCGAGCCCTTCGCCGAGGACGGCCTGTCGCTGTTCCCGGTGATGCTGACCGCGCAGGAGGTCACCGACTACTACGAGGGCTTCTCCAACGGCACGCTCTGGCCGCTCTACCACGACGTCGTCGCACCGCCGCAGTTCCACCGGCACTGGTGGCGGGCCTACACCGCGGTGAACCAGCGCTTCGCCGAGGAGGTCGCCAAGGTCGCCGCGCAGGGCGCGACGGTCTGGGTGCAGGACTACCAGCTCCAGCTCGTCCCGGGGAAGCTGCGCGAGCTGCGCCCGGACCTGCGGATCGGCTTCTTCCTGCACATCCCGTTCCCGCCGGTCGAGCTGTTCCGCCAGCTCCCGTGGCGGACCCGGATCATGGAGGGACTGCTCGGTGCGGACCTCGTCGGCTTCCACACCGACGGCGGCGTCCGCAACTTCCACTGGCTCGCCCAGGAGCTCGCCGGGGCCTCCCCCGACCGCGACCCCGAGGTGCTCCACCACGGCGGACGGCGGATCCGGCTCGGCGCGTTCCCGATCTCGATCGACTCGCACCGGCTCGACGAGCTGGCCCGGACCCCCGAGGTCGAGAAGCGCGCCGCCGAGATCCGGACGGAGCTCGGCAGCCCGGAGAAGATCGTGCTGGGGGTCGACCGGCTCGACTACACCAAGGGCATCGACGTCCGGCTCCGCGCGTTCCACGAGCTCCTCGAGGAGGAGCGGGTGTCCGTCGACGACGCGGTGATGATCCAGCTGGCGACGCCGTCGCGGGAGCGGGTCGAGCACTACCAGCAGATGCGCGCCGACATCGAGCAGGCCGTCGGCCGGATCAACGGCGAGTTCGCCCGCGTCGGGCACCCGGCGGTGCACTACCTGCACCGGTCGCTGCCGCGCGAGGAGCTCGCCGCGTTCTTCCTCGCCGCCGACGTCATGCTCGTGACCCCGCTGCGCGACGGCATGAACCTCGTCGCCAAGGAGTACGTCGCCTGCCGCCCCGACGACGGCGGCTGTCTCGTGCTATCCGAGTTCGCCGGTGCCGCGATCGAGCTGACCAGCGCTCTGCTGGTCAACCCGCACGACACCGACGGCGTCAAGGAGGCGCTCTACGCGGCGCTGACCATGAACGCCGAGGAGGGGCGCAAACGGATGCGCACGCTGCGCCGCCAGGTCCTCGACCACGACGTCGACCGCTGGGCCACCGGGTTCCTGGAGGCGCTCGGCATCCGGGTCGAGCAGTGAGCCCCGACGCCGCCGTGGAGCAGCTCGCCGGCGTGGGGCGGCTGCTCGTCGCCCTCGACTTCGACGGCGTACTGGCCCCGCTGGTCGACGACCCGTCGGCGTCGCGGCCGCTGCCCGCCTCGGCCGACGCCGTCCGGCGCCTCGCGGCGCACGACGCGACGACCGTCGTGATGCTGTCCGGCCGGGGCCGCGACGACCTCGCAACCGTCTCCGGGTTCGTCCCGCCGGTCGGGCTGGTGGGCAGCCACGGCGCCGAGTACGACGACGGGCTCGCCGCCCTGCTCGGGCGCGGCGGCCTGCTGACGCCTGCGCAGGAGCGCCGACGGACCGCGCTGCTCGACGGCCTGCGCACCCTGGTCGACGGGACCCCCGGGGCGCGCCTGGAGACCAAGCCCGCGGGCGGAGCGGTGCACGTGCGCGGCATGGACCCGGCCGCCGGGGCGGCGCTGCTGGAGCGGGTCGACGCCGAGTGGGCCGGTGACGGCGTCGACGCCGTCGCGGGCAAGGACGTGCTGGACCTGGCCGTCGTCGAGACCACCAAGGGCTCCGCGGTGGAGGCGCTGCGGTCGGCCCTGCACGCGGACGCGGTGCTGTTCGCCGGGGACGACGTCACCGACGAGACCGCGTTCCGGGTGCTGGGCGACGGCGACGTCGGCATCAAGGTCGGCGACGGCGACACCGCGGCCCGCTTCCGGGTCGCCGACCCGCAGGAGATGGCCGGGGTCCTGGAGCGGCTGGCCGCGCTGCGCTGCGGGTCCTGACCAGGTCCCGACCGGGTCCTGACCAGGTCGCGGCAGCTCAGTCGAGGTCGGCCAGCGCGGCCGGGGGCTCGCGGCACGGGTCGTCGGCGGCGGGCAGGTCGGAGGCGTTGCCGGGGATCCCGAGGCCCTCGGTGGCGGCGAGCCCGCCCATCTGGTTGTACCAGCGCGGGGCGCGCTCGCGGGCGTGCCAGTAGCCCTTCGCGCTGATCCAGCCGCGTTCGCCGGGGTCGGCGACACCGTTGCCGTTGGAGTCGCCGAGGAAGCGCATGCCGCCGCCGGGGGCGCGTTCGACGTGCAGCGGGGACGGCAGCAGCCCGATGAGCTGCGCGGACTCGTCCACGCTGAGCGAGCGGCTGGACTTGCCGAAGTAGTACCAGGAGGCGGCGCAAACGCCGTAGACGCGCGGCGCGAACTGCGCGACGTTGACGTAGATCTCCAGGATCCGGCGCTTGGACATGACGAGCTCCATCGTCTCCGCCGGCGGGATCTCCAGCGCCTTGCGCACCGGTTCCAGCGGCGGATAGCGCCCGGCCCACAGGAACAGGTTCTTCGACGTCTGCTGGGTGATGGTCGACCCGGACGGGTCGTCGGTGCCGTCCATGTACGCCTGCACGCGCGCCCACTGCATCCCGTAGTCGACGGCGAGGGTGCGCTCCGGGAACTGCTGGTCCTCCTGCCCCATCACCACGATCAGGAAGTTGCGCGACACGTGCTCGGCGTCGGTCCACTGCGCGACGGTGGGCCCGAAGTTCCACAGCCGGAACATCGTGTACGGCGGGTTGACCAGGGTGAACAGCAGCACCAGGACCAGCGGGACGGCCTGGGCGACCAGGGCCCAGCGCAGCAGCCTGCGCAGCCGGACCCGGGTCGACGGCGGCGGGGTCCCCGGGGGCCGCTGCGGCCGCAGCCGGCGCAGCCGGTCCCGCAGCGCCGCGAGCTGCG
>NZ_JAMXSG010000008.1:0-55669 GCF_024124365.1 Pseudonocardia sp. McavD-2-B | reverse complement strand
TCGGGGCCGAGCCGCCACGGCGAGTCGGCGGTGCGGACCCGCGCGCCGTGCCGGGCGAACGCGGCCGCCGCGGCGGCGGGGGCGTCCGGCCCGAGCATCCGGCGGCCGTTCTCGTCGCGGCGCTGGTGGTCGTCGAAGGCGGCGCCGATCTCGGCGTCGAGCGGGTCCTCGGGGTGCAGCCGGACCCGGCCGGACACGGTCAGGGTGAACAGCACGGGGCAGCCGGCGGCGGTGCAGGCGGCGGCCAGGGCGTCCATCTCTTCGGCGGTGAGCAGGTCGAGCAGCGCGGAGGCGGTGATCAGCGACGTCCCGGCCAGCGCGTCGGCGCCGAGCCCGGTGAGGTCGCCGGGGCCGGCCTCGGCGGTCACCCCGCCGGGTAGCGACGCGACGGCGTGGGAGAGCACGACGGGGTCGCGGTCGTGCAGGACCCAGTGCTGGCCACCGGGCCGGGCGAGGCGCGGGGCGAGCCAGCGGCCCATCGACCCGGTGCCGCAGCCGAGGTCGCGCACCAGCAGCGGGCCCGGCGGCAGGAGGTCGCGGACGGCGTCGGCGAGCGCGGTCGAGCGGGCGTCGGCGTCGGCGGGCTCGCGCAGGGCGAGCCACTCCGGCGGGCAGACCGGGTTGCCCGCCGCACCCTGGATCGGGACGGCGGTGTGGTCGACGCGGTGGTCGGCGGGGTGGTCGGCGGCGGCGCTCACGGCAGCACCGCGCAGAGGGCGCGGGCGGTGTCGGCCCAGCCGTCGAGCCGGTCCCGGCGGTCCCGGGCGGCGGCGCGCAGGTCCGCGCGCATTCCCGGGTCGTTCAGCCAGGACCGCAGCGCGGCGGCCAGCGCCTCCTGGTCGCCGGGCTCGACGAGCAGCCCACCGTCGCCGAGCGCCTCGGGCACCCCGCCGACCGCAGCGGCGATCACCGGGACGGCCCGGGCCAGCGCCTCGGTGACGACCATCCCGTAGCTCTCGGTGCGCGAGGGCAGCACGAGCAGGTCCGCGGAGGCGTAGGCGGCGTCGAGGGCGGGGCCGGTCAGCGGGCCGGTGAGGGTGATCCGCCCGGCCAGGCCGTGCCGGTCCGCCGCCGCGCGCACGGCCGCGGCGTGCGCGGGGTCGCGGTCGAGCGGCCCGGCCAGGCGCAACGTCCACTCCCGGTCGGCGACGCGGGCGAGGGCCTCGACCAACAGGTCGTGGCCCTTGGTCGGGGTGAGGGCCCCGACCGCGAGCAGCCGGGTACCGGCCGGGTGCGCGGACGTCATCGGGGCAGGGTCCACCCCCGGCGACGCGACGTGCACGCGGGCGAGGGGCAGCTGGTGCAGACGGACCACCCGCCGTGCCGTCCATCGGCTGGTGGTGACGACGGCGGCTGCCGCGTGCAGCGCCGCGCGCTCCCGGGCCCGGCGGTCCGCGACGACCGCCGCGGCGAGCCCGTGCTCGTCGCCCAGCGGCAGGTGCACCAGGACGACCACGCGTACCCGGCCGGTGTGACGGGCGAGGACCCCCGGCGCGGCGCAGGCGACGAGCCCGTCGAGCAGCACCGACGCGCCGTCCGGGACGCCCGTGAGCGCGGCGTCGAGCCGCTCGAGGGCGGCCCGGTCCGGGTCCGGCCAGCCGCCCGCGACGGCGATCTCCCGCACGGGGCGGTCGAACGCGGCGCAGACACCGCGGTCGTAGCGGTTCCCGCCGCTCGGGGAGCGCGGGTCGTCGATCCCGGCGGGGACGACGGCGTGCACCGCACGCCCCGTGGTGCGGGGCGGTGCGGGAGCCGTCACAGGTCCCGCTCGTAGCTCGCCCACGCGACGTGCGACTCGTGCAGCGTCACCGTCACGCCGGTCAGCCCGCCGGCGTTGCCGCCGAGCTTCCCCGCGCCGATGCGGTCGGCGAGCCGGTCCGCGATCGCCCGGGCCAGGAACTCGGTGGTCGTGTTGACGCCCGCGAACTCGGGGTGGTCGTCGAGGTCGCGGTGGTTGAGGTCGGCGAGCGTCTCCGCGAGCTGGGCGGTGGCCAGCCCGATGTCGACGACGATCCCGTCCGGGTCCAGCTCGGGGCGCCGGAAGGTGGCGTCGACGAGGAAGGTCGCGCCGTGGCGCTGCTGCGCCGGTCCGAAGACCTCGCCGCGCAGGCTGTGCGCCACCATGACGTGGTCCCGGACGGTGATGCTGAACAATCGGTCCTCCTGCATGCGGCGCCCCCTGAACCGGATGTCCAGATCAAAAGCGGGCAATGTTCATGAAACCACCATGCGGGCGACGCGGCGACCGAGCCGCGTCACGGGGTGGCCCGCGCTGGTCACGCGTATGCGCCCGGCTGCTGCGACCTGTCACCGGTGCTGCTCCGAGCGGATGAGGCGTGACACACCATCGTCACTTTTGAGGCAACTGTGTCTCAAGGGCTACTCTCGTGGCGCGATGCGGACACAGCAGCGTCCGAGTCGACCACTACGAGGAGGTAGCCGATGACCACCCACGAGACCCCGATGCCGTCCTGGTCCGAGACCCTGCGGGACGCCGGCCGGCGCACCGGGAACGTGCTCCGCGCGATCTGGGTGGGCATCGACACCTGGAGCGCCGTCACGCACGGCCGCGCCCCGGCCCGTCGCTGACGCCCGTCCCCCGGTGCGGCACGTCCGCGCCGGGGGACGCCGTCGTTCAGTCCCGGTCCGCGTCCGGCGGCGCCAGCCGCGGGTGCAGCTGCGCCCAGGCCAGCAGCCCCAGGGCGGCGGCGACGGCGAACGTCCCCGCCGTCCCGATCCGGCCGGCCAGCGCCCCGGCGAGCGGTGAGCCCACCGTCTGGCCGACGCCCAGGGCGAGGCACGCCCACGTGACCGCGCGTGCGGGAGCGCCCGGGAGGATGTGTGCGGCCCACAGGATGCACAGCCCGGTCAGCCCGATGTAGCCGGCACCGAACAGGCCCGCCGAGACGACCGCGCCGGTCAGGCCCGGCTCCGGCAGGGCGAGCAGGGCGATCCCGGCCGCGAACAGGGTCCAGACGACGAGCCCGACCGTTCGCAGCCCGTACCGCTGCGCCGCCCGTCCCACCGCGCCGCCGAGCACGCCGACCACACCGATCGCACACCAGGCGACGGTGCCGACGACCGGCCCGGCGCCGAGCTCGTCGAGCCGCGCGGTCGAGAAGGTCCAGTACGGCGCGCTGACCAGCCCCAGCAGCCCGGCGACGGCCAGCAGCGGCAGCACCCGGTCGTGCCCGCGCTGCGTGGGCGCCGCCTCGGGGACCCCTCGCGGCAGCGACCACGCGGCGGCAGCGGTGACGACGACCGCGACCAGACCGAACCCGAGCCAGACGGCCCGCCAGTCCCCCGGCAGCAGCGGCGTGAACGCGGTCAGCGCGAGCCCCGCCCCGGTGCCGGTGTTCGCCCAGGCCTGTGCCCGGGTGCGCGCGAGGCCACCGACCGTCTCGACGACGAGCTGCGCGACCCCGGGTGTCGCGATGCCGGCCCCGGCCCCCGCCACCACGATCGCGGCACCGAACACCACCACGCCGGGTGCGAGGGCCATGAGCAGCAGCCCCACCGTCGCGGAGACGGCGGCCGCGATCGTGGCGCCGCGCGCCGACCGCGCCGACAGCGCCGGAGCGGCGAGCAGCCCGAGGACGTAGCCGGCCGTGGAGAGCCCGCCGAGCACGCCGACCGCGGCCGGGGCCAGGCCGAACGTCTCGGTGAAGCGAGGCACGAACAGTCCGTAGGCGTAGCGGGCGACGCCGTAGCAGAGCGCGATCACCCCCGCGCCGAGCAGCGCGGTGGTCCACCAGGGCCGGTCGGTGGCGGGTGCAGGTCCGGGCCGTTCGCAGGTCGCCGTCATGCCGGTAGTGAACAGACCTGTCTGTTTGTTTGCAACTCGTGCCGACGGACAGCATCGTCTCTGCTGCTAGAGTCGCCTTCTCGGAACAGACCGTTCGGTTCACTCCAGGAGAACGCATGGCACGCACACGGCGCGGCGACGCCGGGGCGAAGGTGCTCGACGCCGCGTCCCGGCTCTTCTACCGGGACGGCATCAACGCGGTCGGGGTGGACACCGTCGCCGCCGAGGCGGGCGTCACCAAGACGGCGCTGTACACGAACTTCGGCTCGAAGGACCGGCTCGTCGTCGCCTACCTGCGGGACCGCGACCGCCGGTGGCAGGACGACGTCGACCGGATCACCGCCGACCACGCGTCGCCGCGGGACCGGATCCTCGCCGTCTTCGACGCCTACGAGACCTGGCAGTCCCGGGAGGGCTTCCGCGGCTGCGCGTTCCTCAACGCGACCTCCGAGCTGCCGCGCCTCGACCACCCGGCCCGCGAGGTCGTCCGGCACCACAAGACCGCGCTGCGCAGCTACCTGCAGACCCAGGTCGAGCGGCTGGGGACGGCCGAGCCGGCCGCGGCGATCGCCGGGACCCTGATGATCCTCCTGGAGGGGGCGGCCGCGATGGAGGTGGTCGAGCACGGGGCGGGGCCGATCCGCGCGGCCCGGGAGGTCGCCGACGGGCTGCTCCCGGCGGCCTGAACGGTCACACCGGGACGGGTCCGTGCGGGTGCTGGTCGTCGACGACGAGCCGGTGCGCGTGGGTCCAGCCGTGCACCGAGGGGCTGGCGGTGACGACGTGGGCGTGGTCGGCGTCGTGGTCGTGGCGGTGCCGCACGAGGTCGGCGCCGGCCGTCGGCCAGACCGTGACCGCCACCCCGAGCGCGACGACGGCGAGCGCGGCGAGGACCGACCAGGTGACCGTCCAGCCGGCCGAGACCGCCAGCCAGCCGGTGAGCGGGTAGGTAAGCAGCCAGCAGGCGTGCGAGAGCGAGAACTGCGCGCTGAACAGGGCGGGCCGCTGGCCAGGCCCGGCCGAGGTGCGCAGCAGGCGACCGGTGTTGACCATGATCCACCCCGGGCCGAAGCCGACCAGCGCCCAGGCGAACGCCGCGGTCGTCCACGACGGTGCGGCCGCCAGCAGCAGGGTCGCGCCGGCCGCCAGGCAGGAGACCGCCGCACCGGCCAGCATCACCGTCCGGACCGGGAGCCGCCGGGCGACCCACGGGGAGGCCAGCGCCGCCGCGGCCGTGCCCGCGCCGGACACCGCGAGCAGCAGCCCGACATCGGCCTCGGTGCCGCCGAGCAGGTCGCGGACGACGTTCACCGTCGTCACCAGCGACACCACCCCCACCGCGGCGACGACGACGTTCAGCGCCAGCAGCCCCCGCAGCTGCGGGACCGCCCGGAACAGCCGGGCCCCGAGCAGCAGCCGGGTCGCGAAGCCGCCCTGGGCGCGGCCCGCGACCGGCGGGACGGCCGTCGACGCCACGACGACCGCGGAGAACACGAACCCGGCACAGGTGCCGACGAACAGCGTCGAGTAGCTCGTCACCGCGACGGCCGCCGCGGCCAGCAGCGGGCTCAGCACCGTCTCCGCGCTGCTCGCGAGCTGCGAGGCCGACAGCGCCCCGGCGTAGTCCCGCTCGTCGGGGACGACGTCGGGGATGACCGACTGGAACACGGGGGTGAACGTCGCCGAGGCGACCTGGAGCACCGCGACCAGGACGAACACCTGCCAGATCCCGGTCACCCAGGGCAGGACGAGCACGACCGCCGCGCGGACGACGTCCGCGCCGACCATCAGCATCCGTCGCGGGACCCGGTCGGCGACCGCGCCGACGACCGGCCCGACGACGACGTAGGCCACCATCTTGATCGTCAGCGCCGAGCCGAGGACGAGCGCGGCCCGCTCGCCGGCCAGGTCGTAGGCGAGCAGCCCGAGCGCGACCGTCGTGAGCCCGGTCCCGACCAGAGCGACGACCTGGGCCGTGAACAACCGGCGGAACCGCGTGTTCCGGAACAGCGATCGCACTGGCCCTCCCCCGTCGACTGCGGGGACCGTAGAACGATTTCCCGATCGCCCCAACGGATCAGTTGCCAGCGGGGAGCAGCAGCCTCCCGGCGTGAACTGCGAGGTGGCGGCGACATCGTCCCCGAACCACGAATCCGCAGGTCGACGCGGCTCGTGGCACCGTTCCGGCTGCGAGGAGGTCGCTGTCGCCGTGCACTCGCAGAAGCCTTCCGGTGTCGTAGTGGGCGACGTCACGGCGACGATTCCCGAATTCCGCGCGGAACGGCGGATCCGCCGTTCCGCGGCGCGGCGGGCGGCACCGGCGGTCCGGCGGGGAGGCGTCCGGGTAGGCTCCCCTCAGGCCCTCGTAGCTCAGGGGATAGAGCACCGCTCTCCTAAAGCGGGTGCCGCAGGTTCGAATCCTGCCGGGGGCACTACACCGTGACCAGCGGCAACGCTGTTCGCGATCGCGAACGACTTCGCGCCCTGGAACGGAACCTGCCTACGCTGCGGCGGGGAAGCGCAGGTCACGGGGACACATCGAGGAGCTGCCGAGCGGCGCGTCCCGAGCCATCGTCGTCGCGGGCGTCGATCCGCTGCCGGGGCGCAGCCGCCGGCTCAGGGAGACGGCGCGGACCCGCGCGGAGGCCGAGACCAGCACTGAGCTCGTGAGTCGGGCGGGGTACGGGTCCGCGGGCGCGGCCGGGACCGTGGTGCCGTGCTCGGCTCGTGTGTGGCGACCCGATCGAGCAGGCCGGGGACATCGCGATCCTCGACACGCTGCGGTCCTGCGGCTGGGAGACGAAGGCTGCGGCATCGTCGACGGCCGCGCCCGGGGTTCCCGCACGAGTTCGCCGCGGGCCCCACTCACGGCAAGCACGGGTACGACTGCGTCACCTGACTGCCGCCCGAGGCCCGCGACACCGGCGGCCGGTCCCTCGGGAGCGGACCCTCGCGACAGCATCTCTGCTCGGCGTGACCGAGGAGGTCAGTCCCTCTCGTGCGGTCGCGCGGCGTGGCCCGGGCGCCCGCGCGTGCGGCGCTGCTCCTTCATCTCCGCCTCCATCAGATGCCGCCGCCCACCGACCAGCTCGTCGCGCACCGCGCGGTCCAGGGCCAGCGTGGTGCGGTAGTAGCCGTCGTCGTACTCCTCCACGACCTGGAAGCTCCACCGCCCCGCGACGACGTTGAGCCCGATCAGCTCGGTGGTGATCCGGTCCGCCAGATCGTCGCGACCCATCTCCCGCAGGCCGCCGACGACCTCGTCGAGCATCTCGTCGGCGTACCCGGTCATCTGGTGGAAGGCGTAGAGGTGCCCGCGGGCCCGTTCGATCGTCTCGACGGCCTCGGCCAACTTGCCCACCGTGGCCACCGCCTCGTCCGACACACCGTCCGGTCGGCGGTGCTCCGGGGCCGGTCGGTCGTCGTCGCGGCGGTCCTGCTGGTGGTTCTCGGACATGCGGGGGTCTTCCCGGTTCCAGCGGCCGGGAACCGTCCTGCCGACTCGAGCAGGGACCGTCATCGCTCCGTCCAGACGAATCGCCCGGACCGTTCCTGCTGGTCGCGAGGCTGAACTGCGTGCGGCGGGCCGGACGGGCCGACGCCGGTGCCGGGGGGCCGCGGTCCGGCGTCCAGCCGGTGTCAGAGCCAGCCGCGTTCGTGCGCGTGGCGCGCGGCGTCGTGGCGGGTGGCGGTGCCGGTCTTCTGCATCGCGCTGGACAGGTAGTTGCGGACCGTCCCGTGGGCGAGGTGCAGCCGGCGGGCGATGTGTGCCACGGAGTAGCCCTCGCGGGTCTCGGCTAGGGCGTCGATCTCGCGGTCGGTGAGCGGGCAGTCGTCGATCACGGATGCCTCGAGGACCTCGTGGGCGATCCACCGACGCCCGGCCCGCAGCTCGTGGACGACCGCGACGATGTCCTCGGGGTCGGCGCTCTTGCTCATGAACCCCTGCACCCCGAGCTTGAGCGCCCGGCGCAGGACACCCGGGCGGGCGTGCCGGGTGAGCATGAGCACCGCCTGCCCGGGGTGGTGTTCCCGGATCCGCGCGACGGCGTCGAGGCCGTTGGCCCCGGGCATCTCCAGGTCGACGACGAGCACGTCGGGACGGTGCTCGAGGGTCTCCCGCACGGCCCCGTCACCGTCCTCGGCCTGGGCGACGACGATGATCGTCCCGTCCTGGGGCAGCAGCGCCGCCATCGCGGTGCGCAGCAGCTTCTCGTCGTCGGCCAGGACGATGCGGACGGGCTCAGCGCCGGTCATGGTCCCCGCCTCCCGTGGGTCGGGCCGCGCCGTCACCGCGCCTGCCCGCCCCGGGGCTCGCGAGCCGGGCCGCGACGGTGAACGTCGTCGGGGTGGTGGTCACGTCCAGGTCGCCGCCGGCCGCGGCCAGGCGGTCCCGCAGGCGGGCGAGGCCGCGCAGCTCCGGCCCGGCGTCCGCGGCGGGGGCGACCCCGTCGTTGGTGATATCGACCCGGGTCGCCGACGTGGTGATGCGCACGGTGCTCGGGCGGGCGTGGCGGAGCAGGTTGGTCGTGGCCTCGCGCAGCACCTGGGCGAGCAGCGGGTGGGCGGGGGCGGCGCCGGGGTCGTGGTGGATCTCGACCGTGATCCCGGCGGCCTCGCCCAGCCGACGGGTGTTCTCCAGCTCGGCGGTCAGGTTGAGCCGGTGGCGCGCGTGGGCGAGCTCGCGGGTCCGGGCGAGGGCGTCGTCGACGAGTCCCCGGATCTCACCGAGCTCGGCGACGGCCGTCGCGGTGGCGTCCTCGCCGCCGCCGCGGACGAGGCCCTGGGCGTAGGCGGCCTTGAGCTTGATGACGTGCAGCGAGTGCCCGTGGATGTCGTGCAGGTCGCCCGCGAACCGCATCCGCTCGTGGGCGACCGCCAGCTCGCGCTCGGCCTCGCGGGCCCGTTCCAGACGACGCACGACGACCCACGCGTACTCGGAGACGACGATGACGCCGGCGACGAACAGGGTGCCGAGCAGGGGCAGGAGCACGTACTGGCCGGCGAGGGTCAGTGTGGGCGGCCGGGGCAGGAGCGCCGCGGCACCGGACGTCGCGACGACCACGGCGAGCGCACCGACCCACACCCGCCGGTGACGCGGGCGGGCGGACACCAGCAGCGACCCGATGAGCGCGAAGGGCACGAAGGTGATCGGGCTCGCGGCGCTCAGGGCCGCGACGAGCCAGTTCACCCCGGTGAAGGCCAGGGTGAACACGGCGCCGCGCGAGTAGCCGTCCAGGCTCCACTGCCGCAGCACCCCGAGGGCCAGGACCAGACCCACGGCGACGATCAGGCCCTCCCACCAGCTGTGCGCCGTGAGCACGACACCGACCACGCACAGCGGGGCGATGGCGGCGAGGGCGGTGAGCATCGCGGCCCGGCGCGCCCGGGCGGCCGCGGTCCCCGCGGCCGCACCGGTGTCGGCGCCATCGCTCACGACGACATCGGTCACGGCGGCGGCATCGGAGTCGGTCACGGGGCTCCCGGTGGGGCGGTCGGTCACGACCGCGTCGGCTGCGGGCGGTGCTGCTTCAGCATGCGCCCGACCAGAGTCTTGCCGATCAGCCCCACGACGAGCACGGCGAGCGCCACCCACTGCAGGGAGCCGTTCCGCAGGAAGAACGCGGTGACCGGCTCGGGCAGGACGGTGAACAGCCCGGTGTCGTAGGCGAGTCCGACGTAGGCGATGACCACGGTCACGGAGAGGACGGTGACGGCGGTGAGGACCAGGTCCAGCAGCTTCATGGTCGTCAACGGTCCGGCACGCTCCTCGGCGACGGTAGTGACACGGCGTCATGTGCTGCGGTGACCTCACGCCACTGTGCCACCGGTGCGTGCGCGGGTGCGATGGGACACGACCCGATCGACCCGAGGAGACGACATGTTCCGCTCACACCTGCTCCGGCTCGCCGTGGGAGTGGTGTCGCTGACCGCCGTCGCCGCCTGCGGCGCCCCCGCCCCACCCGGAGCAGCCGCCGCGGCCGCGACCACACCGCCACCACAGCTCGCCGCCTTCCACGACCAGCAGATCACCTGGCAACCCTGCGACGGGTTCGCCACCTCGGCGGCCGACCGGGCCCTCTACGCGAACGACCGCTTCGACTGCGCACGTGTCCAGGTCCCGCTGGACTACGCCGACCCCGACGGCCCCCGCGGGCAGGTCGCCCTGCTCCGGGCGAAGGCACGCGGCGAGAAGATCGGTTCGCTGCTGGTCGACCCCGGCGGTCCGGGTGGGTCCGGAGCGAGCTTCGTGGCCTCCCTGGGCCCGGTCTGGGACAACGTCCCGGTCGGGGAACGCTTCGACGTCATCGGGTTCGACCCGCGCGGAGTCGGCGCGTCGACACCTCGGGTGGACTGCTTCACCGACGCCGAGACCGACCGCAACGCACTGCCCTCGACCTACCTGTTCGATGTCGCCGACACCGACCGGGCCCGCGACATCGCCCGCCGCTGCACCGACGCGACCGGCGGAGTCGAGGCGCTGACCAGCGTCGGGAGCGACAACGTCGTGCAGGACATGGACGTCCTGCGCGCCGCCCTGGGCGAGGAGAAGCTCACCTACCTCGGCTACAGCTACGGCAGCGAGCTCGGTGCGATGTACGCCCAGACGTTCCCGCAGAACCTGCGCGCCATGGTCGTCGACGGCGCCGTCGACCCCGACATCTCCGAGGCACAGCTCCGGCTGTCGCAGTTCGAGGCCTGGCAGAAGGCCTTCGACGACCTCGCCGCCACCTGCGCCACCGAGCCGGACTGCCCGCTGGGCACCGACCCGGCCCGCGCGACCGAGGTCTTCCAGGACCTCACCCGCCCCCTGCTCGACCACCCCGCCCCCACCACCGACGGCCGCACACTCACCTACACCGACATGGTCCCGGCCGTCTACAGCTCGCTGTTCTCCCCCGCCCAGCGCCCCCAGCTCCTCCAGGGCCTCCGTGACCTGGCCGCAGGACGCGGCGACACGCTGCTCGCCCTGCGCGACGCGGCCCTCGGACGCGGCCCCGACGGCCACTACGGCGGCTCCACCCACATCGACGCCAACCTCGCCGTCCGCTGCATGGACAACCCTCGCCGCACCCCCGCCGAACAGGCCGAGCTGCGTGACCGAGCCCGGCGAGCCGCCCCGTTCCTCGACCCCGGCCGTCCCGGCGGACCCACCCACTACGAGTGCGAGGGGTGGCCCGAGCCCCCCAGCCGGACCCTCCCCTGGAGCACCGACACGGCCGGGCTGCCACCCACCCTGACCCTCTCGCTGACCGACGACCCGGGAACCCCCTACCAGGGCGGTGTCCACCTCGCCCGAGCTCTGGGCGGCAGCCTGCTGACCGTCGAGGCGGCCCAGCACGGCATCGCCCTCTACGGCGGCAACGCCTGCGTCGACCGGGCCGTCACCGACTACCTCGTCGACCTCGTGACGCCGCCGCCGGGCGCGCGGTGCGGCGGCTGACCGGCCTCGGGAGCCCTGCCCCACGCACGATCAGCGGTGCCGTGCTCCCGGTGGACCAGGACAGCGCCGTGCGGCGGTTCTCGCCGCCGGTCACCCGCCGTGCCCGACAGCCGTACCACCGACTTCCCGGGAGGGACACCATGACCGCGCTCCGCCGGACGACCGACATCCTGCGCTCGGACCCACGGGGGCTGACACTGCTCGTCGCGCTGATCTTCGGCGCGCTCCTGCTCGGTATGGGGGTCGGCGTCCTGTTCCCCGACCTCGAGCTGCCCACCCTGGTCGCGGGCGGTGTGTCCGACGACCTCGTGCGCACGATGATCACGAATCCCTGGCTCTTCGGGACCACGATCCTCCTGATCAACCTGTTCGTGGCCGCCGTCGGCGGCATCGTGGTGCCCTCGCTCGTCGTGCCCTTCCTGGGCATCCCCGTCATCACGCTGTACATGTTCAACGTCGGCGTCTCGATCGCGCCGACCGATCCGACGACCGCGACCGTGCTCGTCCCGCACGCCCTGACCCTGCTGATCGAGCTCACCGGCTACGCCATGGTCATGTTCGGGGTCTACCAGCTCGGTCGCGGTTGGGTCCGCCCGTCCTACCTCGGAGCGCAGACGCGCCGTCGCGCGTACGTCGTCGGCCTGCGGCGCCTCGCGCGACTGGCGGTGCCGACGGTCGTGGTCCTCGTGGTCGGCGCCTACTACGAGGCGTTCTCGGTCGTGTACCTGCTCCCCCGGCTGCTGGTCGGCTGAACGCGAGGTCGACGAGGTCGACGAGGTCGGCGGCATCCGCGGCCGCCGGTCCCGATCACGGCATCGTCACCACGGGATCCCCCTCGCGGTCACCACCGCGTCGGCCGCGACCGGCCAGCCCACCAGTCCCAGCAGACGCTCCACCGGTGGGGCGGGCGAGCCGACGAGCAGCACCGCCGTGCCGCGCTCGTCGGCGAACTGCTCCGCCTCGAGCAGCACGCTCAGCCCCGCCACCCCCAGGAACTCCAGGTCCGACAGGTCGACGGCGACCACCGCCGGACACGCCTCGACCTCCCGGCGCAGGTCGTCGCGCAGCCGCGGCGCGCTGCACGCGTCGACCTCACCACGTGGCCGCAGGACGCGGACGGGGGCCGCCCTCGCGACACCGGCTTCGATCCGCGCGAGGCGTGTCCCTGTCCGGCTGAGCAGCGTCATGGGCCCAGCATCGGGGGCCGGCCCCGCGTCGGTCTTCGGCTCCGCAGCGCGAAGCGGAACGCCGTCACTCGGTCTCCGAGGACACCCGGCCACGACCGGCATGCCGGGCGATGTGGGCCTGCGGGGTCGATGCGGAACCGCTGTGGAGCAGTTAGAACGCCTCCACCGACCGAGTAGCAGGGAGGCCATCGACCGTGCCGTCCACAGACGACTCACCGACGTTCGAGCAGATCGCCACCATCGGCGGTCTGCCGGTGCGCGTGCACGACCACGTCTGCCTCCTGTACCGGGGTGCGGACCAGCGGGACGCGCTGATGGCGGCCTTCCTCGCCGAGGGCCTCCGCGCGGGCCACCGGTGCTACTGCATGATCACGCCCGACCGGCACCGCGGGATCGCGGACGCGGTCGCTGCGCTCTCCGAGCCGGGCACGGGGAGCACGGACGGCGCGGCGCCCGACTCCCCGGGGCACATCGACTTCGTCGGTCCCGGCGGGAGCCACCTGCACGACGGCGGATTCATGTCCGACCGCATGCTGCGCTTCTGGGACGACTGGGGGGACACGACCTTCGACCGCGACGGTGTGCTCCACGCCCGGATCGTCGCGGACATGAGCTGGGCCATCCCGCTCGTCGGCACCCCCGGGTTCGTGATGGACCTGGGGCGCTACGAGACCCGGTTCACCCTCTGGTCGAGCCGTCGCCCGCAGGTCACGGCCTGCATGTACGACCTGGACGGCTTCGACGGCGACGTGATCGTCCCCATCGTCCGCGCGCACCCGACGGTGTGGATGAACGGGGTCATCCTGACCAACCCGTACTACCTGCAGAGCGAGTACTTCTCGGAGGCCGAGGCCGAGGAGCTGAACCACCATGCCGCGGCCACCCGACGACGCCCCCCACGGTGACGGCGGTGGTCGCCGGCCGTTCTGGGCCCGCGCCCGGATCGACGGGACCGCACTCGACGCCGTCACCACGCTCGTCCGCGCGCTGGCCGCGCACTCCACGGCCGGGGGCCTGGCCGACCCGTTCGCCCACTGTGTCGCGGTGGCCGCCGCCGTCCTCCTCGCCGGCGACACGGGCACGTTCGACCTCTGGGAGGAGCCGGGACGGCTGGTGTGCCACGTCGCCCGCGGCGACGCACCGGGGACGACCGCGCCGAGGCCGGACCCTCGGCTGCGGCGGGTCCCCCGGACCGCGACGCCGGACGGTCCCGGGCCCGGCATCGTGGTCGAGCGCGGCCCGGGCCGGGTGACGGTCGTCCTGCTCGTCCCGTTCGGCTGACGCGGTCCGGGCCCGGGGACGTCGTCGCCCGCCGCGGCGGACGGGTCGTGGTCAGTACACCTGCCGGACGAGGTCGGTGGCGCGCTGCCACTGGTCCGTGCCGGGGTTCGGCGCGTCCGGGCCGACGGCCCGGAGGGCCCGCGCGAGGGCGATGCCGAGACCACCGAAGAGCTCCGGCAGCAGCGCCTCGGTCTCCTCGGAGAACGTCACGTCGGCCGGCGGCCTGCGCACGGCCGCGGCGAGCACGGCGCGGACCTCCGTCGCCTCGTCCAGCTCGTCGAACTCGCGCATCCGCTCCTGGAGCCCCTTCGGGATCGGCAGGTCCATCGGGGCGATGACGTCCCGGCCGTTCCACCGGGCCGAGTTCCGGCCCGCGACGGCGACGTCGTCGACCAGCCCGTCGACGAACTCGCGGAACCGCTTCACGTCGCTCCGGTCCACCCGCAGCCCGGCCACCGAACGGAAGAACCTCTCGAACACCGGGACACCCGACGGGCCTGCCATGCCGACACCTCCTGCTACCGCGCGTGTGCCAGGTGCTCGTGCACCAGGCGGACGGCCATCGCTCCCTCGCCGACCGCGGAGGCCACCCGCTTGGTCGACCCGCTGCGCACGTCGCCGGCCGCGAAGACACCCGGGACGCTCGTCTCCAGCAGCCCGGGCGACCGTCGCCCGTCCCCGCCCCCGTCCCCGGCCGACCGGCCGGTGCACACGTAGGCACCGGAGTCGAGCGCGACGGTGCCGCCCAGCCACCCGGTGCACGGGTCCGCGCCGATGAACACCATGAGCTCGCGGGCGGGCAGGGTGGACCGGGTACCGTCCCGCGAGTCCTGCACGACGACGGCCTCCAGCAGGCCGCGCTCACCGACCATGTCGCACACCTCGGTGTGCAGGTGCACCTCGATCCGCGGGTCGCGCTCGATCCGGTCGGCGAGGTAGCGCGACATGTACTCGTCGAGCCCGCGCTCGCGCACCACCAGCCGGACCGTGCGGGCGTGGTCGGCGAGGAAGAGGGCGGCCTGGCCGGCCGAGTTCCCCCCGCCCACCACCACGACCGGGTCGTCCACGCACAGCTGCGCCTCGACCTGGGTGGCGGCGTAGTAGACGCTCGTCTGCTCGAACTCGTCCAGCCGGGGCACGGGCAGGCGCCGGCAGCGGGCCCCGGTCGCGACCAGCAGCGCACGGGTGACGAGGGTGTCGCCGCCACGCAGCCGGACGACGTGGAGCCCGCCCGAGGTGTCCAGCGCGACCGCCTCGGCCGGCGCGTGGGTGGTTGCCCCGAACTTGACGGCCTGGACCTCGGCCCGCTCGGCGAGCTCGGTGCCCGAGATGCCGGCCGGGAAGCCGAGGTAGTTCTCGATCCGCGACGTGGTGGCCGCCTGACCGCCGGTGCCCACGGCGTCCACGACCTGGGTGCTCAGCCCCTCGGACGCTCCGTAGACGGCGGCGGCCAGACCGGCCGGCCCGGCACCGACGACGACCAGGTCGAGGGGCCGGGACCGGCGGTGCCGCACGGGACGCTGCCCGACCAGGGCGGCCAGCTCGGCCGGGTCGGGGTTGCGCAGCACGACGTCGTGCCAGATCACCACCGGTGTCTCGGCGGGCGTGATGCCGAGGGTCCGCAGCAGCGACTCCGAGCCCGCGTCGGACTCCAGGTCGACGAACCGGTGGGGCAGGCGGTTGCGCATCGCGAACTCGCGCAGGGCCCGGGTGTCGGCCGAGAAGCGGGACCCGACGATCCGGAAACCGTGTCCCTCGCCGATCGCCAGGGAACGCCGCAGGAGGGAGGCGCGCAGGATCTCGTCGCAGAACTCGGCGTCCCGCAGCAGGCACTCGCGGAGCCTGTCCCGCGGCACCTCGAGCACCTCACCGGGCTCCAGCGCGACCGCGGTGGAGAACGCGACCTGCCCGGTGAGCAGGCCGAGCTCGCCGAGGAACCGGCCCGGCCCGTGCACCCGCACGATCTGCTGCTCCGGGGTGCCGAACGCCGCGACGACCGCGACCCGGCCCGCGAGGACGACGACGAACCCGTGGTCGGGACGGCCCTCGACGATCAGCAGGTCGCCGCGCGACGTCGGCCGCCGCACTCCGCGGGCGCTCAGCATCCGGACCCGGTCGGTGCCCAGCCGGGGGTGGGCACCCGAGAGGTCGGGGGTCTCCCCCGGCGGGGCCACGGCCAGCAGGTCGTCGACGGCGGGTGCGCCGCCACCGGCCGCGGGGCTCATACGAGCACCTCGTCCACGTAGCACCACCGCCAGTTCTCGCCGGGCTCCAGCGAGGCGACGATCGGGTGGCCGTGCACACCGGCGTGCGCGCGGGCGTGCCGCATCGGGGACGAGTCGCAGCACCCGACGTGCCCGCAGCTCAGGCACAGCCGCAGGTGCAGCCACCGGGTGCCCATGCGCAGGCACTCCTCGCACCCTCGGGTCCGCGGCCCGACGTCTCGGATCCAGCTCACGTGCGGGTCGACCCCCGTCGGGCGCGGGACGGTCACCGCCGGTCCCCCGCCACCAGCGCCGCACCGATGCCGACCAGCCAGGAGTCCTTGGCCAGCGCGACACCGTCCGGGGTGGGGAACGGCGTACCGGGTCGGCGCATCCCGGGGGTCCGCGCGTACAGCCCGAGCAGGCCGGCGCCGAACCCGAGGAGCCCCAGACCGGCCAGACCGGCCGGGACGACCGGGACGAGCAACGCGGCCCCGAGCACCACCTCGGCCGCGGCCAGTGCCCTCGTGAAGGTGACCGGCCGGACCGCACCCAGGAACGGGTAGGTGCCGGTGGCGAGTCCGTGCAGCTGCCCGGCCGTGTCCTCGTCGGGGTCCCACTTCTGCAGGCCGGAGTCCAGGACGTAGGCGCCTGCGGTCAGTCGCAGCGGCAGCTGCCAGGTCGGGTTGCGCCGGCTCATGGCGACTCCTCGGTCTCGTCGGGACCCGGGGCCGAGGGACTCGGTACCGGGGGGTCCAGGCCCGCGAGGGCGTCGTCGAGCCAGCGCCGCAGCGTCGCCACCGGAGCGGCCCCCGGCTGCCGGGCGACGACCTCGCCGTCGCGCAGTACCAGCAGGGTGGGCACCGCCCGGACCTGGAACCGCGTGCCGGTCTCGGGCGCCCGGTCGACGTCGACCTTCACGAGTTTGATCGCGCCGGCCCGCTCGGTGGCCAGCTGCTCCAGCACCGGGCTGACCATCCGGCACGGCCCGCACCAGGTCGCCCACAGGTCCACCAGCACCGGGACCGACGGCTGCTCCGCGACGGCGGCGAAGTCGTCGTCGCCCGCGTCGGTGATCCACGGCAGCGGGTTGCGGCAGTTGCCGCACCGGGGGAACCCCCCGGCCACCGACGGCACCCGGTTGCGCGAGCCGCAGTGCGGGCAGGTGACGACGGTCCGGCGCGCGGCCGCGTCGGAGGTCACGGCGCCGACCCCGCCGGGACGTCGTGGGAGACGACGAGCTCGCCGCCCTCACCGAGGTCCAGGTGGATCGTCGCGCCGTCGGGCACCGCGTCGCGCAGCAACGCCCTCGCGATACCGGTCTCGACCTCGTGGGCGATGTAGCGGCGCAGCGGCCGGGCCCCGTACACGGGGTCGTAGCCCGCACGGGCGATGTGGGCCAGCGCCGCCGGGCTCACCTCCAGCTCCAGGCCGCGGGCGCCGAGCCGGCGTCCCAGGTCGCCGACGAGCAGCTCCGCGATGCGCTCGATCTGCGCCGGGGTGAGCGGGGTGAACAGCACCGTGTCGTCGACCCGGTTGAGGAACTCGGGCCGGAAGTGCGCACGCAGCTCGGCCAGGACCAGGTCCCGCGCGTCGGGCTTGAGCTGCCCGTCGGCGGTGACGCCGTCGAGCAGGTGCTGCGACCCGATGTTCGACGTCATGATGATCACGGTGTTGCGGAGGTCGACCGTCCGGCCCCGGGCGTCGGTGAGCCGGCCGTCGTCGAGTACCTGGAGCAACGTGTTGAACACGTCGGGGTGCGCCTTCTCGATCTCGTCGAACAGCACCACCGCGTACGGACGTCTGCGCACCGCCTCGGTGAGCTGGCCGCCCTCGTCGTGGCCGACGTAGCCGGGCGGGGCCCCGATCAGCCGCGAGACGGTGTGCCGCTCCTGGTACTCGCTCATGTCGAGCCGGACGATGTTGTCCTCGGAGTCGAACAGCGCCCGGGCGAGCGAGCGGGCCAGCTCCGTCTTGCCCACACCGGTCGGGCCGAGGAACAGGAACGAGCCGCTCGGCCGGCGCGGGTCCTTCACCCCCGAGCGGGCCCTGATCAGGGCGTCCGCCACGGCCTGGACCGCCTCGTCCTGGCCGACGACGCGTTCGTGCAGCACCTCGTCCAGGCGCAGCAGCTTCTCCCGCTCGCCCTCGGTGAGCCGGGCGGTCGGGATGCCGGTCCACAGCGAGACGATCTCGGCGATCTCGTCGGTCGTGACCACCTCGCGCAGCAACCGGCGCTCCCCCTGCTTGTCGGTCAGCCGCGCCTCCTCCGACCGCAGGCGCCGCTCTAGGTCGGCGAGCTCGCCGTAGCGCAGCTCGGCGGCCCGGTTCAGGTCGTAGTCGCGCTCGGCCTCCTCGACGTCGCGGCGGACCCGCTCCAGGTCGGCCCGCAGCTCCTGGACCCGCCGGATGGCCTGCCGCTCGGCCTCCCACTGGGCCCGCATCGCGTCGGCCCGGGCCCGCAGGTCGCTCAGCTCGGCTCGGAGCTGGTCGAGCCGGGCCCTGCTCGCCGGGTCGTCCTCCTGGGCCAGCCCCGTCTCCTCGATCTCGAGCCGGAGCACCGCGCGGGTGATCCCGTCCAGCTCGGCGGGCATCGAGTCGATCTCGGTCCGCAGCCGGGCACACGCCTCGTCGACCAGGTCGATGGCCTTGTCGGGCAGGAACCGTTCGGTCAGGTAGCGGTGGGAGAGGGTGGCGGCGGCGATCAGGGCCGCGTCCTGGATGCGGACGCCGTGGAACACCTCGAACCGCTCGCGCAGACCGCGCAGGATCGACACGGCGTCCTCGACGGTCGGCTCGTCGACGTGGACGGGCTGGAAGCGGCGCGCCAGCGCGGCGTCCGCCTCGACGCGCGTGCGGTACTCGTCGAGGGTCGTCGCGCCGATCATGTGCAGCTCGCCCCGGGCGAGCATCGGCTTGAGCATGTTGCCGGCGTCCATGCTGCCCTCGGCGGCACCCGCGCCGATCACCGTGTGCAGCTCGTCGAGGAACAGCAGGACCCGTCCGTCGGCCGCCCGCACCTCGGCCAGCACCGCCTGCAGGCGCTCCTCGAACTCTCCGCGGTACTTGGCGCCGGCCACCAGCAGGCCCATGTCGAGCGCGACGACGATCCGGTCCCGCAGCCCCTCCGGCACGTCGCCGCGGGCGATCCGCTGGGCCAGTCCCTCGACGATCGCGGTCTTCCCGACGCCGGGGTCGCCGATGAGCACCGGGTTGTTCTTGGACTTGCGGGACAGGATCTGCACCACCCGGCGGATCTCGGCGTCGCGGCCGATCACCGGGTCCCGGTCCCCGGAACGGGCGGCCGCGACGAGGTCCTGCCCGTAGGTGGCCAGCGCCTCGTAGGTCCCCTCCGGGGTGGCCGACCGGACGCGCTGGTTGCCGCGCACCTCGGCGAGCCGGCCGAGGAAGGCGTCGCGGGTGATGCCGTGCCGGCCCAGCACCCGTCCGGCCGGGCTGCGGTCGGCCTCGGCGAGCATCGCCACGAGCAGGTGCTCGACGGAGACGTACTCGTCGGCGAGCCGCCGCGCCTCCGCCTCCGCCTCGTCGAGCAGCGTGGCCAGCCGCGCCGAGACCACCACCCGGCCCTGCGGGGCGCCGGCGCGGGTCGAGCGGGGGACGCGCCGCAGCTCGGCCTCGACGTCGGCGGTCAGCCGGTCCACGTCCACCGCCATCGCGGCGACCAGCCGCGGGATGAGACCGTCGGGCTGCTGGAGCAGCGCGAGGAGCAGGTGCAGCGAGTCGGTCTCGGCGTGTCCGGCCCGGGTCGCGGCGTCCTGCGCCGCGGCGAGTGCCTGCTGGGACTTCCGGGTCAGGCGGTCGGCGTCCATCAGGAGATCCACCCTCGGGTCGTGTCGTGCGCGGCGCGCTGCGTCCGCAGCGCCGTCTCGAGACGGCCGATCCGGTCGAGCAGCTCGACGATCAGGCCCAGTGCGGCGTAGTTGACCGGGAGCCCGGAGCGCAGCCGCTCGATGCGGCGGACCGCGGCGAGCTCGCCGGCGGGGACGGACAGCCGGCCGTCGGTGTCGGGAGTCGCCCGCAGCAGGCCGAGGGCGAACAGGCGGTGCAGGTGCTCGGGATGGACGCCGCTGCGCCGGGCGAACTCGGCCTGGCTCAGGGGCCGGCCGGGCCGGACCAGCAGGGGATGGGTCGTCACGATGTCGCCGCCTTCCGCCGTCGGGCGCCGTGGGTTCCCGGGCGGGTGGGTTCCCGTCTCGGGTCGAACGTGGACACCTGTGCGAGCTCGGAGAACAGCTCCCGCTCCCGCTCGGTGAGCCGGGCCGGGACGTGCACGCCGAGCTCGGCGACGAGGTCGCCGCGGACCCCGCGACGACCGGGCATGCCCTCGCCGCGCAGACGCAGCTTCCGCCCGGTGGAGGACCCCGGCGGCACGGTCACGGTGACCTCGCCCCCCGGGGTGGTCACCGGCACCGTCGCGCCCAGCGCCGCCTCCCACGGGCTCACCGGCAGCCCGACGACGATGTCCCGCCCGACCAGCCGGTAGCGCTCGTCCGGGAGGATGCGGACGACCAGGTAGAGGTCACCCGCCGCGCCGCCGCCCAGGCCGCGGCCGCCCTCGCCGGCCAGCCGGATGCGCTGCCCGTCGACGACGCCCGGCGGGATCGTCACGGTGTAGGTGCGCGGACCGGAGGTACCCGACAGCTGCATCTCCCGCCGCCCGCCGTGATAGGCCTCCTCGACGGTCAGCGGGAGCTCGGCCTCCTGGTCGGCGCCGCCCACCGTCGCGCCCCCGCGGCCCCGGCCGAACAACCCGCCCAGCAGGTCCTCGATGTCGACCCCCGCCCCGCCGACGTCGGTGAACCCGGCTCCGGCGACCCCCGCGTCCCCGAAGCCGGAGAACCCGCCGTCCCGGGTGGCTCCGGACCCGCCGCGGCTCCCCGCGCGGGACACCCGCTCCTCCCAGTCCTCCGGCACCCGGCGGTGGTCGTCGCCGAAGCGGTCGTAGCGGCGCCGCGACGACGGGTCCGACAGCACGTGGTAGGCCTCGTTGATCTCCTTGAACCGGTCCTCGGCCGCCGGGTCGCGGTTGACGTCGGGGTGGTTGGCCCTGGCCAGCCGCCGGTAGGCGGCCTGGATCTCCTCCGCGCCGGCGTCACGACCGACGCCCAGGACCTCGTAGTGGTCGCGCGCCACGGCTACCGCCCCGACCCGCCGGTCACGGTGACCGTCGCAGGTCGCAGCTGCCGTTCCGGCTCGCCGTAGCCCGGTCGCTGCACGGCGGCGACGGCGCCGGCGGGCAGCCCGGCCTCCTCCGGGCTGACGACCGCGACCACCTCGTGGCGGAGCGGGTCGAACGGGACGCCGACGTCGTCCTGCCGCGGGTAGCCGAGCTCGGAGAGCACGGTCAGCGCCTGCTCCCGCACCGCCCGGACCCCCGCCACGATGGCGCCCGGGTCGGCGTCGGCGTGCGCGAGCGCCATGTCGATCGTGTCCAGCACGGGCAGGAAGGCACCCGCCACCCGCGCCCGCTCGGTGGCCCGTTCCCGGGCCAGGTCGCGGGCCGCGCGCTTGCGGACGTTGTCGAGGTCGGCGACCGCACGCCGCCACCGGTCCTCGACGTCGGTCCCCGCCGCAGCGGCGGTCCCGGTCCCGGTCCCGGTCTCGGTCTCGGTCCCGTCGCCGCGCTCGGTGTCCTGGTCCTCCGGTGACGGGACGCTCATCGGTGTCCTCTCGGTCGGCTCTCGGCGGTGGTGGCCGGTCGGGGTCGTCATCCGCTCCGGTCGAACTCGGCGTCGATCACGTCGTCGTCCACGGCGTCCCCGTCGGGGCCGGCGCCGCCGGTCTCCCGGGCACCACCGCTCCCGGCGGCCTGCAGCCCGCCGATCACGCTCTGCAGCTCCGTGGACAGCTCGCGGAGCCGCTCGCCCGGGGCCTGCTCCTCGACGGCCCGGCGTGCGTCGGCGATCGCGAGCTCCGCGCGGGACCGCTCGTGGGCGGGGACGGCGTCGCCGCGCTCGTCCAGCAGGCGCTGCGCCCGGTACGCCAGGGAGTCGAGCTCGTTGCGGGCGTCGACCTCCTGGCGCAGCTGCTGGTCGGCCGACCGGTTCTCCTCGGCCTCGGCGACCATCCGCTCGATGTCGGCACCGTCCAGGTTGGAGCTCTCGGAGATCGTGATCCGCTGCTCCTTGCCGGTGTCCTGGTCGCGGGCGGTGACGTCGAGGATGCCGTTGGCGTCGATGTCGAACGTGACCTCGACCTGCGGCTCGCCCCGGGGGGCCGGCCGGATGTCGGCGAGCTGGAACCGCCCGAGCACCCGGTTGTCCGCGGCACGCTCGCGCTCGCCCTGCAACACCACCACGTCCACCGCGGGCTGGTCGTCCGCCGCGGTGGAGAAGGTCTCGCTGCGGCGCACCGGCACCGTCGTGTTGCGGTCCACGATCCGGGTCATCACCCCGCCCTGGGTCTCCACGCCCAGCGACAGCGGGGTCACGTCGAGGAGCAGCACGTCGGAGACGTCGCCCGTGAGCACGCCGGCCTGGATGCCGGCGCCGACGGCCACCACCTCGTCCGGGTTGACCGTCATGTTGGGGTCCCGGCCGCCGGTGAGGCGCCGGACCAGGTTCTGCACGGCCGGGACCCGCGTGGAGCCGCCGACCAGGATGACCTCGTCGATGTCGTCCGGGCTCATCCCGGCGTCGCTCATCGCCTGCCGCAGCGGGCCCATGGTCCGCTCGAGCAGGTCGCCGACGAGCTCCTCGAATGTCGAGCGCATGAGCGAGGTCGTGAGATGTTTGGGCCCGGTCGCGTCCGCGGTCACGAACGGCAGGCTGACCTGGGTCCGGGTGACCGAGCTGAGCTCGACCTTGGCCTTCTCGGCGGCCTCGAACAGCCGCTGCAGGGCCTGCGGGTCCTCCCGCAGGTCGATGCCGTTCTCCTTCCGGAACCCTTCGGCGAGATGGTCCACGATCCGCCGGTCGAAGTCGTCGCCGCCGAGGTGGGTGTCGCCCGCGGTGGCCCGGACCTCGACCACGCCGTCGCCGACGTCGAGCAGGCTGACGTCGAACGTGCCGCCGCCGAGGTCGTAGACGAGCACCGTCTCGTGCTCCTTCTTGTCCATCCCGTACGCCAGCGCCGCGGCCGTCGGCTCGTTGATGATCCGCAGCACCTCGAGGCCGGCGATCCGGCCGGCGTCCCTGGTCGCCGTGCGCTGGGCGTCGTTGAAGTACGCCGGGACGGTGATGACGACCTCGGTCACCTTCTCCCCGAGGTGGCGGCTCGCGTCGTCGACCAGCTTGCGCAGGATCATCGCGCTGAGCTCCTCGGGCGCGTACAGCTTGTCCCGCACCCGGATCCGCGCGTTGCCGTCGTCGTCCGGCACGACGTCGTAGGGGACCTGGCCGGCCTCCTGCTCGACCTCGGCGAACGTCCGCCCGATGAACCGTTTGACCGAGGAGATGGTGCCCATCGGGTTGAGGATGGTCTGGCGGCGGGCGAGCTGGCCGACCAGCCGGTCACCGTTCTCGGCGAACGCCACGACCGACGGGGTGGTGCGGGTCCCCTCGGCGTTGGGGACGACGTCGGCCTGTCCGCCCTCCCAGACGGCGATGACCGAGTTGGTGGTGCCGAGGTCGATGCCGGCGGCCCTGGCCACGGGTCACACCTCCCGGTCGAGCAGCCGGGTCGCCTCGTCGGCGACCTCCTCGTCGACGACGAGGTCGAAGTGCCGGGGCTCCACGACCGTGATCGAGGTGAAGTCGCGCCGGCCGCGCTGGAACGCGTAGACGACCAGGCCCACGACCGCGCCGAGCACGGCGCCGAGGACCAGGCCGTACGCCGCGAGCAGCAGTCCCCCGATCAACGGGTCGATCCAGGCGAACAGGCCGAAGATCCAGCCGATCAGGGCTCCGGGCACCGCGCCGGACAGCGCTCCCCGCCAGACGGCGGTGACGACCGTCAGCCGCCCGACGATCTGCTCGACCGACCGCAGGTCGCGGCCGACGATCGCGGCCCGCTGCACGGGGAACCCGTGGGAGGTGAGCCGCTCGACGGCCCGCTCGGCCGCGGGGTAGTCGTCGAACGTCGCGATCCGCCGTCGGCCGGAGCGCGTCGTCGAGCCACCGTCCGGAGGAGCCGTCGACGTGTGGTCGGTGACGGGGGTGGAGGGTTCGGACATGGGTGTGCTCTCCGATCCGGAGGGGCCGGCCGCGACGATCCGTCCGCCGGCCCGGGCCGCGGCTGGCGGGCTACTGGGAGGACGAGGCGAGTGCGACCCGCCGGGGCTTGCTGGACTCGCTGACCGGGACGAGCAGGGTCAACACCCCGTCGGCGAGGTCGGCGGTGAGGCCGTTCGGGTCGAGGTTGTCGCCGAGGAACAGCTGCCGGCTGAACTCGCCGTAGGTCCGCTCGTCGGCGATCACCTCGTCCCCCTCCGCCCGCTGCGGCATGCGCCGGGCCCGGATGGTGACCACGTTGTTCTCGACGGTGACGTCCACGTCGTCGCGGTGCACCCCGGGCAGGTCGAGGTGCACCGCGAAGTCCTCGCCCCGGCGCAGGGCCTCCATCGGCATCGTGCGGGCAGCCGGCGGGAGGCTTCGCTCGGCGAGCCGGTCGAGCTCGCGGAACGGGTCGAAACGCATCAGCGTCATCGGGGCTCCAGATGGGTCGTGGGGCGCTGCCGGGGCCGGCCAGGCACCGCTCGGCGGTCGCGACGACAGTGGCGGAGGCGCGTCGGTTCCGACTCGCTCCCGGGGACCCAACCTCGGCGCGTGTCCTCGGCCTGCCGGGCCGGCGAGGCCCCGGGCCTCGGGGACCGCACGGTGCCCGTGACCGGCCCGACAGGGCGAACCGGAGCCCGTGGGTTGGCACCGGACGGTCCACGCCGTACGACCACGCCCCTGTCACGGTGGGCCCGGCCCGCTGCCCGCGGGCCGGCAGCGGGAGACGGGAGGCCGGCGGATGACGAGTGGCCGTTGCGGCGGGCGGCCGCGCTGATGCCGCCCGACCGGGCGTCCCTGCGCGCCGTCGGAGGCCGCCTCGGCCGGACGGAGCGGAGTAGGGTCCTGCCGACGGCGGCCGGACGACCGCCACCGCCGGCGCCGCTCGGTCGAGGAGCCGTCATGGACGATCGACAGCAGATGGTCGAGCTCCGCATGCAGATGTCGAACGTCTGCAGCATGTTCGCGCTGGCGATGGTCATGTTCGACCGGGTCGAGGAGCCGGACATCCTCCGGCTGGCGATCAGCTCGGTCTCCGCCCTGGGCCCCTACCGCCCGCTGGGCTCCTACCTGGTCGACGAGACGGGGATGCGCACCGCGGACGGCGACACGGGCCTCGTCGCGCCCCTGCTCGACCTGGACGGGAAGGAGGGCGGTCTCGACGTCCCCGGGGCCGCCTGGGTCTGGGCCTTCCCCATGCGGGCGGTCAGCGGGCACACCGGCTACCTGGTCGTCTCGGCCGGGCGGGAACCCTCGGTCGACCAGCGGTTCCTGCTGACGACGCTCGCCCAGCTGACCGGGGCGGCCCTGGTCAGGGCGGACCTGCACCGCCGGGAGAAGGCCGGCACCACGGAGCTGGGTGAGCTCAGCACACGCCTCGCGTCGACCAACCATCAGCTCCAGGACGCCGTGGCGGACCTCCAGCAGCGTCAGCGGATCCACGAGACCCTGACCCGGGCGGCCGCGCACGGAGGCGGCGCATCCGGGATAGCCGACGCCGTCCACACCCTCACCGGTCTGGTCGTCGCGGTCGAGGACCGCTTCGGCAACCTGCTCGCCTGGTCCGGCCCGGGGCGTCCGCGGACCTATCCGCGGCCCAGGCCCCGGGTCCGCGACGAGATGCTGGCCGAGGTCCGGCGGAACGGGCGGGCCATGCGCCACCGTGAACGGATCGTGGCGGTCGCCCAGCCCTACGACGAGGTGCTCGGTGTGCTCAGCATCGCCGACCCCCGCCAGGAGGCCGGCGAGCGGGACGTGTTCGCGCTGGAGCACGGCGCGGTGGTGCTGGCCGTGGAGCTGTCCCACCAGCGTGCGCTGGCCGAGGCCGACCTGCGGCTGCGCCGCGACCTCGTCGACGACCTGATCAACGGAGCCGACGGCGAGAGCGCATCCGCGCGCGCCGCGGTCATCGGGCACGACCTCCACCGGCCGCACCAGGTGGTGGTCGCCCGGTGGAGCCCGGCGAGCGACGAGGCGCTCGTCGAGGCCCTGCGCCGGGCCGGGTCCCGGGTCCTCGGCGTGACCCCGCTGACCACCCGGCGCAGGGGCACGGCCGTGCTGGTGGTGCCGCAGCCGGACCCGGCCGACGGGCGCCCGCCGCCCTGGGTCGAGCTGCACGACGTCGTGGCCTCGCTGCTGCGGTCGACGAACGGGTCGATCGGCGTGGGGCGGCCGTGCGAGGACCCGTCCGGGCTCCCGCAGTCCTACTCCGAGGCCATGCGTGCGCTCGAGGTCAGGACGGCCGCGGCGGGCGCCGGTGGCGCCACCACCTTCGACGAGCTGGGGATCTACCGGCTGCTCGCCGCCGGCGACGGCGACGGGGAGGTGCGGGGGTTCGTCCGCGAATGGCTCGGCACGCTCATCGACTACGACACCGCGAACCGGTCCGACCTCGTCACGACGCTGTGGCAGTACTACGAGTGCGGCGGCAACTACGACGCCACCGCGCGTGCCCTGACCATCCACCGGAGCACGCTGCGCTACCGGCTGCGGCGCATCCGCGACCTGTCCGGGCACGACCTGGGCGCGGTCGAGAGCAGGCTGAACCTGCACGTGGCGTCGCGCGCCTGGCGGGTCCTCGGCGGCGCGGGTGCGGCCCGGGAGCGCACCCGTCCTCCGGGCGCGGTCCCGGGCCGCTGATCCACCGCACCCGTTCCCGCCCGGGAGCGCCCCGGTCAGGGCAGCTTCGACGCCACGACGTCGAGCCGCACGATGTCGGGTGCCGTCGCGAACAGCTCGTCGGCCCGCTCCCCCAGCGCCTGGCCGACCCGGCCCTGCAGGTGGGCGGTGCGGCCGTCGTCGTCGGGGAAGAAGTCGACGATCGCGTACGTCGTCGGACCGAGCCTGACGGCGAACCAGGCCACGGTGGCCGGCTCCTCACCGACCAGTGAGCGCCCTGCCTGCAGGAACTCCTCGACGTCGCGCTCCTTGCCCGGCCGCGCCTCCAGTGTCACGAACAGTCCCACTCCGACCGACATGTGTTCTCCCCTCGACGGTGGTCCGATCCGGCTGCCCGGGTCCGGCCGAGATCAGGATGGGAGGCGCGGAGGGCCGCGGCCTCGGCCCGCCGGGTCCGACCTCGGCGGTGTGGCTGGACGTGCCGGGCCGGGTCGCGGCACCGCGGCGCGACCTCCCCCGCTGCCGCCGGGTCGTACCGGGCGGTGACCGCGCACCATGTCCGTTCGGGTGTAGTGCAGGTCCCGGCCAGATCCTGCCCGGCCACCGTCATGCGCGAGCTCGAGGCCCGAAACCGGGCCCAGGTGATCTCCCGGGCACGGACACACGGCCTGCTCCGACCACCGGTGCCGGCCTGCCCCGACCGGGGCGGCCACGGCCCGCCGGGCCGGACCTCGACGGTGTCGCTGGGCATGTCGGGCCCGATCGCGGTGCTCCGGGGCTCTCTAGCGTCGTGACCGCGCCACAGGGACCCGCCGGGCCCGGCGCACCAGCTCACCGCAGCCACCGGAAGGGGAGCACACCCCCGATGTCGCCACAGCTCGCCACCGACCACCCGGGACGGGAACGGCCCCGCACGGCCACCGGACCCGACCAGGACCCGACCACCGTGCTCCAGCGGCGGGTGGACAACCTCGCCCGAGCCCTCCACACCCGGGACGCGATCGGTCAGGCCAAGGGCATCCTGGTCGCCCACTACGGCATCGAGGCCGACGAGGCGTTCGCCCTGCTGACCCGCATCTCCCAGCACACCAACACCAAGCTCGCCGACCTCGCCCTCACCCTGGTCACCCGGGTCCGCGAGCGCAGACCGGCACTCCCGCAGCACTGCCGCGTCGTCACCGAGGTCGTCCAGGGTCTGCTCGAGCGGCCCGGGCACTCCGGCGCCGGCCGGCCCGTCCGGGACGGGGTCGACCGGTGACGGCCGGGGACCTGCACGGCCGGACGGTCGCGATCCTGGCCGCCGACGGTGTGGAACGCGTCGAGCTCGACCTCCCCCGGGGCGCGCTCTACGGCGCCGGGGCCCGGGTCGAGGTGCTGTCCATCCACACCGGATCGCTGTGGACCCGGGAGTGGGACAAGGACCCCGCGGGCACCGTCACCGTCGACCGGGACGTCGCCGAGGCCTCGGTCGACGACTACGACGCCCTGCTGCTGCCCGGTGGCACGGTCAACCCCGACCAGCTGCGCACCCACCCGGTCGCGGTCGAGTTCGTTCGGAACTTCGTGGCCACCGGCAGGCCGGTCGCGGCGGTGTGCCACGGCCCGTGGACCCTCGTCGAGGCCGACGTGGTCCGGGGGCGGCGGCTCACCTCGTGGGCGAGCATCCGCACCGACCTGCGCAATGCGGGCGCCGAGGTCGTCGACGAGGAGGTCTGCGTCGACGGCCAGTTCATCACCAGCCGGTCCCCGTTCGACCTGCCCGCGTTCTGCGCCGCGATCGTCACCCGGTTCGCCGCCGTGCCCGCCCGGGCCTGACCGGCGCACCGAGCACGGGGCGGACAGCACACGGACCCGTCTGCGGGAGGAACCGCCACCCGATGCCCTCCGCCATCGCCACCGCCCGCGGGGACGGCCGGACCGAGGTCGTCCGCACCCCCTCCCGAACCGCTGACCGAGCAGACCGACCGGACCGCCGCACCCGGCGGCCGCCCCGAAAGGACACGACGATGCGACAGATCGAGACAGTGACCCTCGAGGACGCCCGCCGGGTGATCGCCGCGGGCGAGCGGAAAGCCCACGAGATCGGCTCTCCGAGCAACGTGGCGGTGGTCGACGCGGGCGGGAACCTGGTGGCCCACATCCGGATGGACGACGCCTGGATGGGCAGCATCGACATCTCGATCAACAAGGCCTTCACCGCGCGGGCCTTCGACATCCCGACCGGCGACCTCGCGACGAGCTCCCAGCCCGGCGCGCAGTTCTTCGGCATCAACGGTTCCAACCACGGCCGAGTGATGATCTTCGCCGGTGGGATGCCGCTGCACGGGAGCGACGGGAACGTCGTCGGCGCGGTCGGGGTCTCGGGAGGCAGCGGGGAGCAGGACCGGGTCGTCGCCGAGGCCGCCGAGGCCGCGTTCCGGTCCGTCCCGGCCCCGGCCTGACCACCGGCCCGGGTGACCGGGACCCTCGTGGCGGCGCTCCTCGGGGCCGGCGCGTCCGTCCCGACCCCGGCGGGTCCGATCGACCCGCGGTGAGGAAGGGCTGCAGGAGGACGTCCGCGACCTCCGTCGCGATCTGATCCAGGGACAGCGGGCCGTCGGGGCGGTACCAGGAGTGCAGGTTGCCCCGGGCCCCCAGCGCCAGCAGCACGGCGATGCTCGCCCGTCGGGGCGGGACGCCGTGCTGCTCGGCGACCTCACGCGCGAGGGACCGGAAGACCTGTCCGTGCTCGCGGCGCAGCTCCGCGAGCCGGGAGGCGATCGCCGGGACCGGCACCGACATCAGGAAGAGCGAGGCGAACGCACGGAAGTCGCGGAACTCGATGATCGCCTGCTCCACGAACAGCAGCCGCAACCGCTCCCCCGCGGGCAGGTCGCGCGCCCCGATCCCCCGGAGCCGGTCGAGCACCTCGGCGTGCCCGTTCTCCACGGTGCGGAGGAACAGCTCCTCCTGGGAGGAGTAGTAGTGGTGGAGGCTGGGGCCCCGCAGGTCCAGCCGGGCGCCGATCTCGTCGAATCCCGCACCCTCGTAGCCGCGCTCCGCGACGACGTCGGCGGCTGTGTGCTCGACGAGCCGGCGACGGGCGGCCCGCTTGCGGGCCACCCGGTTCTCCCCGGCGTCGTGAACCCGTGACCGCGCCCCTGCAGTGTCCCCAGCAGGCGATCGAGGACAGCGCGGTCACGAGCTCGTGCAGGTCACCGGGGTCGAGGGGCGCGCACCCGGGGTCGACGCCACGACCGCTGCGGGACCGCCCGGCCAGGTCCACCGCGCGGTCGATGAGTCCTCGACGTGGTCCCGAACGAACACGGGACGGCGCAGGGCGATGCACCGACCTCCCATCTCTAGAACTGCCAGCGGCTCGGACGCATCCCGTCCAGGACGGGACGCCCCGCACTCAGCCCCGGTCGGCGGGCGGACGGCCTCCCAGCTCGTGGGTCGCGTCGCGGGCGGCCGTGACGACCGGGCCGACGAGCCGTTCGACGTCGGCCGGACCGATACGGGAGGTCGGGAACCCCACGCCGAGGACCACGGCGAGATCCCCGGTGTGGTCGCGGACCGGGGCGGCGACCGAGCCGACGTCGGGATGCCGCTCCCCGAACGCCACCGCGACACCGGCGGCGCGCACCTCGTCGAGCTGCCGGTCCAGCTCCACGGTCGAGGCCGGGGTGCGGTCGGTGAACCGCTCGAGCGTGGCCTCCCCCAGCTCGCTCCGGGCGCCCGGATCGAAGGCGAGGAACACCTTGCCGGGCGCGCCGGCGTGGATCGGCATGACCATGCCGACCCGGAACGGCCGCATCACGACGTGCCGGGTCTCGGCGGCGGCGACGATCGTCCGGAAGGTGCCGTCACGGACGTAGAGGCAGGCGCTCTCGCCGGTCTGGTCGCGCAGGTCCGCCAGGAGCGGCCGGAGCAGCCGGACCGCATCGAGCCCGAGTGCCCCCGGCGCGGCCCAGCGCACCAACGCGATCCCGATCCGGTAGCGGTCGCCGTCGCGGTCGAGATAGCCCTCGGCCACCAGGTCCTGCACGAGGCGCTGACACGTGCTCGACGGCAGCCCGGTCGCTTTCGCCAGGTCCCGCAGCGTGGGCTCGGGGGACTCCAGGGTGAAGCTGTCGAGGATCGAGCTGATCTTGCGCAACACCAGCGTGCCACCGCGCCCGTCCCCCTTGCTCCCCGTCACGAGATCACCCTCCGGCCGTCGGTCGCCTGTTGACATCGCAGCCTACAGCCCGGATTCTGGGTTCGCCACCCACTATGTGGGTTCAGATCACGGCACAACGGAGTGAGGTCCCCGCACATGACCGGTTTCACGCAGCCCGGAGCCCCCGGAGCGTCGCCCCCTCGACCGACTCGCGTCGGCCTGATCGTCCCGAGCTCGAACACGACGATGGAGACCGAGCTCCCCGAGCTGTTCGCCCGTCAGACCGCGGCCACCGGGCACCGGTACACGTTCCACTCCGCACGCGCGGCACTGAAGAACGTGACGCGCGAGGAGCTGCTCGCGATGGTCGGGAAGGCCGCCGAGTGCGCGGTGGCCGTGTCCGACGCCGACGTCGACGTCATCGCCTACGCCTGCCTCGTGGCCGTCATGGCCCAGGGCCCGGGCGCGCACGCGGAGTCCGAGCGGCTGATCGCCGGGGCGGCCGCCGGCAACGGCCACCCCGCCGAGGTCGTCAGCAGCGCCGGAGCCCTGGTCCGCACGCTGACCGGGATGGGCGTCGGCCGCGTCGCGATGATCACGCCCTACATGCGGCCGCTCACCCGGATGGTCTCCGACTACGTCGAGGGCTCGGGGATCGAGGTGCTGGACGCGACGAGCCTGGAGGTCGACGACAACCTCGCCGTCGGCTGCCTCGACCCCGGTGCCCTGCCCGGGATCGCCCGCAGGCTCCGGCTCGAGGGGGCAGAGGCCGTCGTCCTGTCCGCGTGCGTGCAGATGCCGTCGCTGCCCGCCGTCCAGGCCGTGGAGGACGAGCTCGGGCTGCCGGTGGTGACCGCAGCCACCGCGACCACCCACGAGGTGCTCCGGGCGCTCGGACACACCCCCGCGATCAGCGGCGCCGGCCGCCTGCTGGCGGGATGAGGGCGTCATGACACTCTCCGTCCTCGCCTTCCTCGTGCTCGTCGCCGCGTTCACCATCGGTTCGCTGACCAGCATCAGCGCAGGCCTGCTCGCGCTCGTCGCGGCGTTCGGGGTCGGCTCCCTGGCCGCCGGCCTGCCGCTTTCCGACGTCATCGGCGAGTTCCCCGCCGGGCTGTTCCTCATCCTGGTCGGGGCGACGCTGCTGTTCGGCATCGTCCGGGAGACCGGGACCATCGACCTGATGGCCTACTGGGCCGAGCGGCTCGCGGGCGGCCGCCGGCTGCTGGTCCCCGTCCTCATGTTCGCCCTGGCCGCGCTGCTGGCCGCCGCCGGCGCGTTCACCCCGGCGGCGATCGCCATCGTCGCGCCCGTCGCCCTGGCCCTGGGCTCCCGGTTCGGGATCAGCTCGCTCGCGATGGGGCTGGTCGTCATCCAGGGCGCGAACGCGGGCGCGTTCTCCCCGGTCAACCCGTTCGGCGTCATCGCCAACGACATGCTCGACCAGGCCGGGGCCGGTGGCGACGCGACCCTGCGGCTGTTCCTGTCGGTGTTCGCGTTCAACGCGGTGCTGGCCGTCGTCGCCTACGCGGTCGTGCAGTCCGCCGTCGGATGGCTCGACCGGCGGTCGTCCGCCGCGACCCCGGCGGGCGACACCGACAGCCCGACGGCCGGGCGGGAGCCCGGTCCGGGCGGCGGCGCGGCCACCGCGGTGGCCGAACGCACGGCCGTCTCCGGGATCACCCGGGTCCGGGCCACCCCGATGCGGATCCTGGCCCTCGTCGGGATGGGCTCGCTGCTCGTCCTCACCACCGTGCTCGGGATCGACGTCGGGGTGGCGACGCTGGTCATCGCCCTGGTCCTCATCATCGTGCGCCCCTCGGTGCAGAAGCCCGTCATCGACGCCATGCCCTGGTCGGCCATCCTGCTGGTGACCGGCATCGTCACCTACGTCGGCATGCTGGAGACCATCGGCGCCCTCGACGACCTCCAGGAGGGCATCGCCGGGCTCGGCAACGCGTCGCTCGCCGCGCTGGCGGTCAGCTACGTCGTGGGGCTGGCCTCGGCGTTCGCCTCGACGACCGGCACCCTGACGGTGATCGGCCCCGTCGTCGCCCCCATCGCGGCGGACCCGACCCTGTCGGTGGTCGGCGTCGTCACGGCGGTCGGTATCAGCTCGTCGGTGGTGGACACCAGTCCCATGTCGACCAGCGGCGCGCTGCTGATGGCGAGCGCGCCGCCCCGGCTGGAGCGGATGTTCTTCCGCGCCCTGCTCCTCTGGGCGATCGCCATGATCGCGATCGTGCCGGTGGTCGCCTGGCTGCTGTTCGTGCAGCTCGGCATCGGCTGAGGTCGCCGACGCCGACCGGGCGCCCAGGGCCGGGCCGTGGCGCCCGGTGGGGCCCCGGCATCCCCGGGGCCACGCGGGATCAGTCCGCTCCGGCGCGGATCGCGGAACGGCGTCGCTCCTCGTCCGCGGTCACCTCCTGGGCGCGGACCGCGGTCGCGGCGGCGCGGGCCGCGGGGACCACGATGACGCCGTCGTCGTCGGCGGCGACGACATCGCCGGGCTGCACCACCACCCCGCCGACGGCGACCGGCTCGTCGATCCGGCCGGGGCCGTGCTTGAACGGCCCGGCCGGCGTGGTCGCCCGCGCCCACACCGGGAAGCCGATCCTCTCCAGCTCGACGACGTCGCGAGCCGCCCCGTCGATCACCATGCCGGTCACGCCGCGGACCAGTGCCCGCTCCGCGATGAGCTCCCCGATCAGGGCCCGCGTGGTGTCGCCGTGCCCGTTGACCACGATCAGGTCACCGCGCCGGACGTTCTGCAGCGCCCGGTGGATCGCCGCGTTGTCCCCGCTGCGGACCCACACGGTGCGGGCCCGGCCGACCGCGCGGGCACCCTTGTAGAGGGCGTGGATGCCGCCGTCCATCATGCCCATGCGGTCCTGGGCGTCGCCGATCGTCGCCACCGCGAGCCCGCGGTAGGTGTCCAGGAGGGCCTCCTGGTCGACGAGCTGTTCGTCGGCGAGGGTGTGGTGCAGCTGCGCCGTCGCGCGGGTCATGCCCGGTGCCACCCCCAGCTGGTCGAGCAGGTGGACGGCCGCATCGGACTCGCCGGCGCGGCGCGCCGCGTGCTTGGCCGTGCCGATGTGGAGGCGCTCCCGGGTCGCCGTGCCGTCGGCCAGCTCCCCGTCGATCTGCCGGGCGACCCACTCCTCGGCACCCGCGGCCCGCCCGGCCCGCAGCGCCTCGGTGATGAGCGCTCCGAGCCCCTTCATCCACGTCGTGCGCAGCAGCTTGCGCGCCGATGCGTCGCCGGGGGCTCCCCCGATGTCGTCGACCTCGGCACCGAAGGAGCGGAACCGTCCGGCCGCGGCCGTGGCCCCGGCCCCGCTGATCACCACGCTCGTCGCGATGCCGTGGCGCGGCACCGGCCCGATCACCGAGACGTCGGCGAAGCGGCCCGCCCCGACGGCGTCGGCGATCAGGATCTTGGCCGCCGGGTCCCCGGCGTTCATGTCGGCGTAGACGGCCGACTCGTCGAGGTGTGGTGCGACGGCCTCGGCCGCCGACTGCGCGTGGCGCCCACCGACGAGGCTGAGCACCAGGTCGGCGCCGCGGACGGCGTCGGCGGGACCGGCCTCCCGCCGCACCCCCACGGGCGTGGGGACCGACGCCGGGTCGTAGCCGGTGACGGTCCATCCGTGAGCCGCGAGACCGGAGGCGTAGACGGCGCCGGCCTCGCCGAGTCCCAGAACGGTGGCGTGCATGAGAGAGCCTTTCTCGAGATGGAGCGGGTGTTCGGGCGGCGGGATCGCCCGGTGTCAGTCCCCGGTCGACGCGTCCTCGGCGGGCTCGCGGTCCTCCAGGTAGCCACCGGCGAAGGCGATGAGCCCGAAGACGACCGCGGCGCCGATGGCCGGGACCAGCAGCACGTCCGAGGCCCCCGAGACGAGTGCGGGTCGCATCAGGACGACACCGAGGGCCTGGAGCACGACGAGGGCGGCGCCGATGAGGACGAACACCGCCATCGCCGTGAGGAACAGGATCCTGGCGACGGACCGGGCGCGGTCGCGTACGCCGACGGGACTGGTGCGTGTGGTGGTGGACATCGGCTCGTCTCCTCGGGGCCGGGCGGGATGCGGGCGGGGTGCGTCGTTCACAGCGACACCGGCAGGACGCCCCACGCGATCAGGCATCCGATCAGCAGGACGGGGAGCATGAAGTAGACGATCAGCGGGACGAAGGTCTTCTCCGGCTTCGCACCGGTGAGTCCGGCTGCGACGAAGATGGATCCGGAGGCCGGAGGCGACGAACCCTCGGTCGAGGCGAACACGAGGATGGCCGTCACGGCGAGCACGGGGTCCACGCCGACGGCGACGAGCGCGAGCAGGGACACCTGACCGACCGCTGTCAGGGTCGCGGTCGAGGACAGCGGCCCGGCCACCACGGCCACCAGCACCGCGACGAGCAGGACCATCACGTACTGGTTGATGGCCAGACCGCCGAGGATGCGGTCGACGTCGTCGGCGAGCCCGAGGCCGTTGAGGACCTCGCTCGCCGCGACGGCGAAGAACAGCAGCGAGCCGATGACCGCGAGGCGGGGCATGGCGCCGGTGGTGAAGTCGAACCAGCCCGCGCGGGTGCTCGGCAGCTGCTTGCGTCCGACGACCAGTGCGATCGCCGTGATCAGCACCGGGATCCAGATCAGGATCGAGATGTCGCCGAGGGAGTCACCGAGAGGAGTGTCCGTCCCGAGGAGATCCGACAGCGGGCCGACGGTGAGCAGGATCGGCACGAACGCGCCGACCATGATCAGCGGGGCGGCTCCCGCCGCACGGACGCTGGCGCGCAGCGGGGTGATCGCCTCGTCGTCGACCCGGGTGATGCCGTCGCGGCGGACGAACCAGAAGATCAGCAGGAACCGCCACACGATCTGGTAGATCCCGGCCATGAGCAGGGCGAGGTAGATCTGACCGGTGGTCACCATGGAGCCGGCGAAGCCGATCATGATGACCATGGAGGCGCTCGGCGGGAGCGCCGCGCCCATGCCGCCGTTCCCGGCGAGCATCGTGGCACTGCGTGTCGGGCTCCAGCCGCTGCGGACCATCCACGGTCCCGTGAAGGAGCCCGTGGCGGCGGTGTTGCCGGAGTTGGACCCCGACAACGCTCCCATGACCGCCGACCCCGCGGTGTCCACGAGTGCGGGGCCGCCGCGCAGTCGCCCGAACACCGAGTTGAGGATCGCCAGCAGCCGCTGGATGAGCCCGAGGCGGTCGATCACGTACGCCATCAGCACGAACGCCATCGCGGCGAAGAGGACCTCGTGCTCCAGTGCGCCGACCATGCCGTCGAGCAGGGCCCGGGGCGCTCCGGTACCGGCGAACAGCGCCGTGACCAGCAGGCCGATCAGCATGGCCTCGCCCATGTTCCGGCGCAGGACCACGTTCCAGGTCACGATGACGGCGATGAACGCACAGAGCGCTAGGAGCGCGATCGGCATGTGGACCAGTCCCGACGTCGATGTTGGACTCTGGTGAGAAGATGTCTCACAGAATGGAAGTCTTGCTCGCGGAATGAGTGTGGGTCGTGGTTCCGGGTCTGTCAAGGGCGTCGTCGCGCCCGCCTGGCGAGGCGATCTACCACTGTGTGAGAAGGTGGGCGTGCGTGGTCGGCGACGGAAGTGGGACGGCATGGACAAGAGCTCGACGATGCGGTCCCTGGAACGGGCCATCGACGTCCTCGAGGTGCTCGACGAGGCGCGTCAACCGCTGCGGCTCACCGAGATCGCGCGGCGCGCAGGACTGCCGGTGCCCACCGCGCAGCGCATCCTGGCGGTGCTCGAGTCGCGGGACCGGGTCGAGCGCAGCGGCGCCGGCTACCGTCCCGGCGTCGCCCTCACCTTCGGTGCGCACGCCTACCTGACGACCAACCCGCTACTGCTCGTCGCGAGTCCGGTCCTCATCGACCTGGCGGTCGAGACGGGGCTGACCGCGTCGCTGTTCCGGGAGTACCACGACACCCGCGTCGTCCTGACCCGGGCGCACGCGCAGCGCAGGCTCCGGTACGAACTGCCGGTCGGGGCCCGGCTGCCGTTGCACCTCGGCGCCGGCAAGGCGCTGCTGGCCCAGCGGAGTGCGGAGGACGCCCGCGCGCTGCTGGAGAGCCTCGGCGAGACCGCCGAGTACCCGGCACCCGACGTCGAGGCGGTGCTGGCCGACCTCGCCCGCACCCGCGAACTCGGCTACTCGGTGGCCTACAACGAGCGGGCCCCCGGGGTCGCCAGCGTCGCCGCGGCGATCCCGCTGCACGGCGACGTCCGGGCCGCCGTCCAGGTGGCGGGCTACACCGAGGACGTCCCCGAGGCCCGCACGGCCGCGCTCGGCCTCGAGGTGCAGCGCGCCGCGCTGGCCATCGGCCGTGCGGTCCCCGCCGGCTGAGACTCCGCCACGGCGGCGGTGCCGCCGGTCACGAGGTGGTGGTGCCCCCGTCCGCCGAGCGGGAGGCGTCGAGCAGGAAGGGGACCCGGGCCCGCTCGCAGACGGCCTCGAGCTTCCGGAGCAGGCTGCCGGGCAGGGGAACGCCGTGTTCGGCCCGTTCCTCGCGGTGCCGACGTTCGCGATCGCCGGCGACCACGACGGGCGCCTCGGCATCCACGGGCGGCGTCTCGCGCAGGGTGTCGAGCAGCTCGTCGACGTCGTCGAGGTATCCCCCGTCGGGGCGCAGGACGGACGGGTCGAGAGCGAGGAGGAAGTGCCCGATGTCCTCCGGGGCCCCGGGCGGCCGACGCGCGGCGAGATCGGCGCCCGACAGCGCGGCGCTCAGGATCTGGACCATGACCGCCAGGCCGTACCCCTTGTGGCCGCCGGTCGCACCGTCGCCCCCAACGGGCTGAGCCCGCCGTACAGGTGCTCGTGGAGGTAGGCCATCGCGGCCGCCGGATCGGTGACCGGGTCCCCCGCCTCCTCGGTCACCCAGCCCTGCGGCACCGGCCGGCCGAGCAGGTCGAAGACCTTGACCTTGTTCGCGGCGACCGCGCTGGTCGACATGTCCAGTACGAACGGCGGATTGCGCCGCGCGGGCGCGGCGAACGCGATCGGGTTGGTGGTCAGGCGCGGGACTGCACCATCGCGGAGGTCCGGCGGACGACCTCCGGCTGCGCGTGGAGCCGCAGCCGTTCCGAGCGCCACAGCTCCTCGTAGGACATCAGCATCGATATCCCGTGCGAGTCGATCCCGGACAGGTCGGTGTGGGTCATCACCGCGGCCGTGGTCACGACCTGCTCCGGCGCCATCCCCCACGCCGTCAGCACGCCGACGATCTGGGCCCTGATGGTGTCCGCAGGGAAACGGAGCATGTCCACGGGAGTCCTCACCTCGGTCGAGCGCGCCGGTCGTCGCGACACGAACCCGACTGCCTCCCGCTGGACGGTAGCAGTTTCCACGAAGTGAGAGAGGCCGTCGGCCCGTCGCCGGCACACTGCCGGGACGGGCCGACCGTCCGGTCCGGGGCGGCTCGGCGGACACCGCCCCGGAGCGCTCCCCGAACGGGGCCGTCAGCCCTTCAGCTCCGGGAAGTCCTCGTAGCGCCACTCGCCGCCCGCGGCCGCCCCGGCCTCGTCGCGTTCCCGGGCCCGCAGCTCCACCCGCCGGATCTTGCCCGAGATCGTCTTCGGCAGCTCGGAGAACTCGATGCGCCGCACCCGCAGGTAGGGCGCCAGGTGGTCCCGGGCGTGGGCGAAGATCGCGGCCGCGGTCTCCCGGGTCGGCTCGTGGCCGGGGGCGAGCGCGACGTAGGCCTTCGGCACGGCGAGCCGGACCGGGTCGGGCTGGGGCACCACGGCCGCCTCCAGCACCGCCGGGTGCTCGACGAGCACGCTCTCCAGCTCGAACGGCGAGATCTTGTAGTCGCTGGCCTTGAACACGTCGTCGGTGCGGCCGACGTAGAACAGGTAGCCGTCCTCGTCGCGGGTTGCGGTGTCACCGGTGTGGTAGAAGCCGCCCGCCATGGCGTCGGCGGTCTTCTCCGGCATGTCCAGGTACCCGACCATCAGGCTGGTGGGCCGCCGGGACAGGTCGATGCAGATCTCGCCCTCGGTCGCGGACACCTCGCCGGTGAGCTCGTCGACCAGCACCACCGGGACACCGGGCAGCGGCCGCCCCATCGACCCGGGCTTCACCGCGGAGCCGGGCGTGTTGCCCACCGACGCCGTCGTCTCGGTCTGGCCGAACCCGTCGCGCAGGGTCAGGCCCCACTGCGCCCGGACCTGCTCGATGATCTCCGGGTTGAGCGGCTCGCCCGCCGCGATGACCTCGCGCAGCGAGCCGGGCCCGCCGGACAGGTCAGCCTTGATCAGCATCCGCCAGACCGTCGGCGGAGCACAGAACGTGGTGACGCCCTTGTCCCGGATCTGGCCGAGCAGCGACGCCGCGTCGAAGCGGGTGTAGTTGTAGAGGAAGATCGTCGCCCCGGCGATCCACGGCGCGAAGAAGCAGCTCCATGCGTGCTTGGCCCAGCCCGGCGAGCTGATGTTGAGGTGCACGTCGCCCGGGGTGATGCCCAGCCAGTACATGGTGGACAGGTGCCCGACCGGGTACGACGTCTGGGTGTGCTCGACCAGCTTCGGCCGGCTGGTGGTGCCGGAGGTGAAGTACAGCAGGAGCCGGTCGTCGGCGGTGGTGCCCGGGTGCTCGACCGGGGCGTCGTCGACGTCGCGGGAGTCGGCGAGGTCCAGCCAGCCCTCGGCGGACCCGCCGACCGAGACCGCGGTGAGCCCGTCGAGCAGGCCGTCGAACTTGCCCGTGCAGGACGCGTCGGCGATCACGAACCGCGCTCCCCCGCGCTCCAGCCGGTCCGGCAGGTCGACGGCGCCGAGCGCGGTGGTCGTCGGCATGATCACCGCGCCGAGCTTCATCACCGCGAGCATCGACTCCCACAGCTCGACGCGGTTGCCGAGCATGACCAGCACGCTGTCCCCGCGCCCGACGCCGTGCGAGGCGAGCCAGCGGGCCACCTGGTTGGAGCGGCGGCGCAGCTCGTCGAAGGTCCAGGCACCCTCGGCACCGTCCTCCTCCACGATGCGCAGCGCGGTCCGCGACTCGCCGTCGGCGATCACGTCGAACCAGTCGTGCGCCCACTGGAACGCGCCGTCGAACTGCGGCCAGGTGAAGTCGGCGACGGCCTTCTCGTGCTCGCCGTGCAGCGCGACGAGCCGGTCACGGGCGTCGCGGTAGATGTCGTGGTTGGCCATGGGGCGGACGACCTCCGGGTCGGTGGTGCGGGTCAGACCGTCGTCGGGGCGGTCGCGGGGCGCTCGTGCTCGAGCGCGACGTTGCGGGTCTCGTGCAGCAGCGACACGCAGACCAGGGAGATCACGCCGATCAGCGAGAGCATCACGCCGATCGCGATCGAGCCGTACGCCGCGGCCAGACCGGGCGCGACCAGCGGCGGGATCGCCCCGCCGAGGACGCCGGCGAGGTTGTAGCCGAGCCCGGCGCCGGTGTAGCGGTGCCGGGCCGAGAACAGCTCGGGCAGGTAGGAGCCCGCCGGGCCGTAGGCGACCGCGAAGATCACCAAGGTCCCGCAGAGGCCGATCGCGAACGCGGTGGCACTGCCGGTGTCGAGCAGCGGGAACAGCGCCAGCGCCCAGACGATCCCGGCGACGCAGGACGTCCGGATGACCGCGCGACGCCCGAACCGGTCCGACAGCATCCCGGCGGCGACGATCGCGAGCCCGAACACGACGGCCGCGGCGATGCCGATGCCCAGCACCACCGGGCGGTCCAGGGCCGCACCCTGCGGGTTCGTGCCGTAGGCGGTCAGGTAGGCCGTGCCCATGTAGAAGAACGCGAACAGCATCGACAGTGCACCGGCCGACAGCAGGACCTCACGCGGCTGCGCCCGGACGGCCTCCAGGAAGGGCAGCCGCTTCGAGCGGTCGAGCGCGGCCGCCTCCGCAGCCGCGCGCCGCCGGGCCTCGGCGAACGCGGGGGTCTCCTCGATCGAGAGCCGCACCCACAGCCCGACGCCGACGAGCAGGATCGACAGCAGGAACGGGATCCGCCAGCCGTAGGTCAGGAACGCGTCGTCGGTGTCACCCATGACCAGACCGGTGACCAGGAAGGTGCCCGAGGACAGCGCGAACGCGATGGCCGGGCCGAGCTGGGGGAACACCCCGTACAGGCCGCGCTTCTCTTTCGGCGCGTACTCCGCGGTCAGCAGGGTCGCACCCGCCCACTCGCCGCCGACGGCGAAGCCCTGGCAGAACCGCAGGAAGACCAGGATCAGCGGGGCCGCGACGCCGATCGTCTCCGCGCCCGGGAGCAGTCCGATCAGGACGGTCGCGATGCCCATCAGCAGGAGCGTCGAGATCAGGGTCTTCTTCCGGCCGATCCGGTCGCCGTAGTGACCGAACACGATCGCGCCGACCGGGCGGGCGAAGAACGCCACCGCGAACGTAGCGAAGGAGGCGACGGTGCCCGCGGTGGAGCCCAGGGCCGGGAAGAAGACCTTCGGGAACACCAGCGCCGCGGCCGTCCCGTAGATGAAGAAGTCGTAGAACTCGATGGTGGTGCCCGCGCAGCTGGCCGCGGCCACCCTTCTCAGGGGGACCGGTGCGGGGGTGGTGGTCATGCGTGGCTCCTCGTCGAGCGCGGCCTGGTGGAAGCACCGAGACTCGCCGCAGCGGACCACCACCCGCTACCAACCGAAGTCAGTGTTCGGATCCACGGATCGGGCCCCACGGCCCGGTCGACGTGCCTGCCGCCGTGCGGTCGCCGGTGCGGCAGGCACAGCTGATCTGCCCCGGCGCTCGGGCAGGTGACAGGCTGGAACCGACCGGGCCGATTGACGTGCCGGGGCGTGTCTGGCACAACAACCCCGCCGGACATGACTCGTTGCACGTGACGAGGTCGTCCGGAGCCGGCGACGACGCCGCCAGGACGGGGAGGAGCACTCGTGCAGGACGACGACGCAGTCGCGCGGGCCCTGGACCGGGTCATGCCCCGGCGTCTGCACGAACTCAGCGCGACGACCGGCCTGCCCGTCGTCTTCGGAGGGACCACCCGGACGGTGGGCGACGAACAGCAGCTCTCGATCAACCAGCTGATCGGCACCTTCGGCGACTCGCTGCGGCTGCTCAGCGTCCTGACCGGACGCGGACTCGGCGGTGCCGCGATGGCCCGCCGGATCCCGTGCCGGGTGAGCGACTACGCCTCGACCCCCGGGATCACCCACGACTACGACCACGTCGTCGTCGAGCACGAGCGGCTCGCGTCGATCCTGGCGTACCCGATCGTCGTCCGCGGCGCGGTCCGCGGGGTGATGTACGGGGCGATGCGCGAGCACCGGCCGATCGGCGACGTCGCGGTCCGCAACGCCGGCATCGTGGCCGCCACCATCGCCCGGGACGCCACGACCCTGCTCGACCAGCACGCTCCCCCGGCCGTTGCGTTCCCGGCCGCGGCGGACGCCGGGAGCCGGACCGACGCACTGCTCGAGCTCGCTGCGCTGATCGAGAGCACCGGTGACCCGGAGCTGCGCGAGCGGCTGCGCCGGATCCACGCCGGCCTCGCCGGGGTGCGCCCGACCGCGGGCCGGACGGTCGGGGAGACGCCCGCCCTCTCCCCGCGGGAGATCGAGGCGCTGCGGCACGTCGCGGTGGGCGCGACCAACGCCGAGATCGCCGCGCAGCTCGGGATCACCGTGGGGACGGTCAAGGCCTACCTGCACAGCGCGATGCGCAAGCTCGACACCCAGAACCGGGCGCGGGCGGTCATCGCGGCCCGCGCGGCCGGCCTGATCTGACCCGCGGCACGCGGCCGGGGCCGTTCGTGACCGGTGGTTACGCCGCGCTGCCACCGCAGCGGGTCCTCCCCCGGCGCGGCGTGGCCCCACCGGACGGACGCCGGGGATCCCGGCAACGTGCCGCCACCGGTCCCCCGGGAGACTGCCGTCGCCGTGACCCGCTGGGTCCGCGCCGGACCGGGGTGAACCCCTCGCGCCCCGCGCACGAATCCAGGGGTGGAGGTGAGGCGGATGCTCCTGACCCGCGACGAGTCACGGGCCCTGGAACTGCTCGACGCGCGCGAGGTGGACGTCGACCTGCTGCGCCCGGCGGTGGCCCGGCACCTGCTCGCCCTCGGCCTGATCGACGCCGACGGGAGCGTCACCGCGGCCGGTGCGGCCGCCGTCGAGGAGGTCTACGAGGAGCGGTTCGCCGACGGCGTCGCCGAGATGAAGGCCCGCATCCGGCACCACGGGCTCGGCCGCTCCGGGGGCTGAGCTCCGCCGCACACGCTCCGCTGCCCGGGGTCCGGAACACGTCACCCGCGGTGATATCCGGGCCCCGGGACATTCTTTCCCGCATTTCTCCGAACCTCCGCGCTCCGGCCGTCGAATACCGGAGCAGAGGTCGCCGGGAATCGCCCGTCGGTCGGTGTGATCCGAGGAGAACCACCATGGCGAATTCCGTACGACGTGTGATCGGTCTGGCCACGATCGGCCTGGTCGCCGCCGCGACGACCGCGCTGGGCGCCGGGGTCGCCTCCGCGCAGGAGACCCCTCCCCCGGTCGCGATGATCTCCAACCTGACCGGCAAGAGCACCTCGGTCGCGCTGGACAAGGGCTTCACCGACGCGCTGACCTCGCTCGACGTCACCCCCGGCCCGTTCGGGTCCGCCTCGATCACGGACGGCTCCGCGTCGTTCCCGATCACCGGTGGCAACGTGACCGTCTACAAGCCGAACGAGGTCCTGCCCTACGTGCAGGGCAGGATCGAGCACATGGGCAGCGGGCTCACCCTCACCAAGGGTGATACCGAGGTCACGCTCGACAACTTCGTGATCGACCCGGGCGACCCCGCCGTGCTGACCGGCCGGGTCCGCGCCGGCGGCCAGACCGTCGCCGAGTCGACCACCCTGTTCGATCTCAACGGCTCGACCCTGAAGCCCATCACGATCGACCAGTCGGCGGGCACCGCGACGCTGACCGGCACGACCGTCACCCTGAACGCCGGGGCCGCCGAGGCCCTGAACGGCGCCTTCGAGACCGACGCCCTCAAGGGCGGCACCACCATCGGCATCGCGACGATCGTCGTCAACACGACGAGCGGGACCATGCCGATGCCGCAGGGTGGCGTCGAGACCGGTGGTGGCAGCACCTCCGGCACCGACACGGCGCTGGTCGTGACCGGTGTCGCGCTGCTCGCCGGCTCCGCGCTGGTGCTCGTCGTCCGCCGTCGCGGCGTCCGCGGGCACTGATCCACTCCGGGGGTGCCGTCCGCACAGGCGGGCGGCACCCCCGGCTCCGGTCGTGGTGGACCACCACGACCGGTTCCCCGATCGGCACCAGGACCGGAGCACCCGATGACCGCACCACACCCGTCCCGCGTCCGGCGGCTGCTCGCTCCGCTGGGCGCGCTGCTGCTGGCCGTCGCGGGTGTGGTCGTACTGGTGTCGGCGCTGACCGCGGGCGGTCCCCCGGAGCCGGTGGCCGCGGCCGCCGGCCCGGTGGGACCGGCCGTGGTGGGCACCGCGCCCGCGGGGGCCCGGCCGGTGGGGGAGGTGCTCCCGCCCTCCCCACCCCGGTCGATCTCGATCCCGTCGATCGGGGTCGAGTCGGTCGTCGACCAGTCCGGTCTCGCGCCGGACGGCACCCTCGAGGTTCCGGCCCCGGGCCCCGGCTACGACCGGGCGTCCTGGTACCGCGGGTCGTCGGCGCCGGGCTTCCGCGGCCCGTCGGTCATCCTCGGCCACGTCGACTCGGCCGCCGAGGGACCGTCGGTGTTCTACGACCTCGGCCGGATGCGTCCGGGCGAGGACATCACCGTGACACGCGCCGACGGAATCGTTGCGACGTTCCGCGTCGACGAGGTCCGGTCGTTTCCCAAGAATGCGTTTCCGACCGAGTCCGTCTACGGCGACGTCGACCGGGCGGAACTGCGCCTGATCACCTGTGGCGGATCTTTCGACTCGAGCGCACGGAGTTATCGGGACAACACCGTGGTGTTCGCCCATCTCGTCGGCAGCAGCCGCGGCTGATCACGACGGTCGGTCCGCGGCCGGCGCCGTGACGCCCTCTCCGACGGCCGGGTCGTCTCCTACGCCCGGCGCACCACATCCGAGGTGCCCGTCCGCCACCCCGTCGAAGGCACCGTGCCGCCGCCCGCCACCGACCGGCTCCCGGTCGTCGACCTGTCCCGCTTCCGCGCCGGTCCGGACGAGCGGGCGGCCTTCCTCGCGGAACTACGTCGCGCCGCGCGTGAGGCCGGGTTCTTCTCCGTCACCGATCACGGCCTCCCCGACGACGTCCTGACCGGTACGGACGCGCCCGCCCGCCGCTTCTTCTCGCGCGCTACGGGGAGAACGCGCTGACCGGCTGGCTGCGCTCGCACCCCCGGGTCGCGCAGCGGTACTGGTCCGACGTGCCGGCGCGACGCGTCTGACCCGGCGCCGCCGTGGGACGCACCGTCACCCGGCCCCCTCGGCGACCGCGCGCCGCAGTCCGCCCCCGATGCGCTCCATCGTGGCGCCGTAGGCCTCGGGGAGGTCGACGTCGAGCCGGTCGGCGAGCACGAACAGCCACCACAGGCACTCGGCGAGCTTGTGCCGCAGCTCGGCGTCGGTGTCCCCGTCGATGTCCCAGGTGCGCTCGGCCGCGAGCACCAGCCGTCCGACGTAGGCGGCGTCGTGGGTGAACCCGAGCGCCAGCTCCGGGAGGGTCCAGGTGCGCCCCAGCAGCCGGCCCTCGAGCTGCTCGTAGAGCGCGCGCACCTCGCGGGCGCGGCTGCGTGCGTCGGCCAGTCCGTCGTCGGCCGGCCCGGTGTCGTCGGTCATGGTCACGCCCCTCGTCTCGTGTGACCACGACGCTAGGTCCGGTTCCGGACCGCTCCTGTCCGGAACCGGCGACGGTGGCCCGCGTCACGGGTTGCGCTGCAGCCCCAGCAGCTCCTCCAGCCGGGCCACGACGTGCTCGCGGACCTCGTCGGGTCCGAGTACCCGGAACGGAACCCCGAGCCGGAGCAGGAACTCCGCGATCCACCGTGCGTCGAGGCCGCCGACCGTGCTCAGGGTCCGGTCCGGGCCGTCGGCGCGGTGCCGCGCGATGGTCGCCGGGAGCAGTGCCCGGGTCTCGTCGAGGGAGCGGTGGATCTCGACCTCGGCGTAGGTCGCGTAGGGCGTAGTGGTGATCGCCTCCTCGACCAGCGCCGTCGCGTCGACCTCCCTGCGGCGCGGGTCCGCCGGGCCGGTGACGGCGACGGCCGCGACGCGGTCGACCCGGAACACCCGCCAGTCCCGGCGGTCGAGGTCCCAGGCGACGAGGTACCACCGGTGCGCGGTGCGGACGATCTGCTCCGGTTCCACCGCACGGGTGCTCTCCGCCCCGCGGCGGTCGTGGTAGCGGAACCGGACCCGGTCGCGGGTCCGGGAGGCGCCGGCGAGCGCGGTCAGGGTGTCCGGGTCCACCTCGCCGTGGGCGTCCGGCCGCACCCCGGCCTCGGCGATCGCGAGGTCGAACCGGCCCAGCGCCTCGGCCGCCCGGGGCGGCAGCGACCGGCGCAGCTTCGACAGCGCCGCCGGCGCCGCGCGTCCCTCGCCGTCGGGGTGGCTCCACGCGAGCCGACGCAGCGCGATCGCAGTGGCCAGCGCCTCGTCGTCGTCGAGGCTCAGTGGTGGCATCCGGGACCCGGTGCCGAGCCGGTAGCCGCCGAACGGGCCGGTCGCGGTCTCGACGCCGTACCCGAGCTCACGCAGCTTCACGACGTCGCGGCGGACGGTCCGCTCGTGCACGCCCAGCCGGTCCGCCAGCTCGGCACCCGACCACTCCGGGCGGGTCGACAGGACCGTGAGGAGCTGGAGGAGCCGGTGCGAGGCGCTGAGCACCGTCGCAGCATAGGTCCGGGTTCCGGACGGGAACGGTCCACAACCGCTTCTACCGTCAGCGGTACCGCGACTCCCCACCGGAAGGACCCCGATGACCACCGACGCCGTGCCCACGACCCCGCACCTGGCCGCCGCCGACGAGCCGGAGCTGGTCGTGGCGCCCGCCACGACCTTCGTCTCGCTGCGCGGCAGCGGGCGCCCCGGCACCGAGGCGTTCTACCGGGCGAAGCGGACCGTGCGCACGGTGGAGCGCGCGCTGCCTCCCGCCCGGCGGGTGCCCGGCGCCGGTGACGTCGTGGAGATCCTCTACCGGTACCCCGAGGGCTCGGCCCCGGTCGGGATCGCGGACTTCTACTGGGTCAACCCGGTCGACGACCTGGAGTACCGGGTGCTCGCACAGGTCGACCCGGCGACGACCGACGAGGAGCTCGCCGCCGCGGCGGACGGGGCGGACGTCGAGCTGCACACGCTGCCCGGACGCCTGGTCGTACAGGTCCTGCACCGCGGCCCGTTCGCCGACGAGCGGCGGACCCTCGCCGACCTGGGCTCGCTCGCCGCGGGCCACGGATTGCGCCGGGTCGGCGACCACCACGAGATCCACCTCGACCCGTTCACCGCGAGCACGCCGCAGGACCACCTGCGGACGATCCTGCGCGACCCCGTGGGCCGGTGAGGGTCCGGTGTCCCGCAGGGCCACGTTCTCGGTGTCGTGCCCGGTCGTGCCCGGTCGCGCCGCGGGCGTGGCGGAGCAGCCCGGTACACGGCGGGGGCGCTGCCCGCGGCCATCACCCCGGGCCTCGACGGATCATGCGGCCCGCGGGACACGGCGGTAGCGTTCGCACCACGGTCTCCCGACCGTACGAGAAGCGCATCCGCCGCCCCTGACCCCGGCGACGTTCCGACGGTGATGGGGCAGGCGTGGGTCACGAAGGCGACAGGCGGACTCCGGCGGAGCTGCGACGGGATCCCGACGGTGTGGTCCCCGGCGCGCGGGAGCTCGCAGGGCTGCTGCGCGGGATCCGCGGCGGGGATCTGGACGCGCTGCGCCGGTTGTACGACGCCACCGGGGCGCTGGTCTTCGGGATGCTGTTCACCGCGTTGCAGGACCAGGACCGGGCCGCGGAGGCGACGGAGCGCTGCTTCCTGTGGGTGTGGCGCACGGCGCCGTCGGTCGACTCCGGCCACCCCTGCGCGCTCACGTTCCTGTGGCACGCGGTGCGACGGGAGCTGGCGGACCCGCCGCCGGAGCCCTGATCGTGATCGCGGCCGGGGGCCTGCTCCAGCGGTCCCGCGCCGTCGTGTTCCCACTGAGCGTGACGGTGCTCGGCCAGGACGCGGAAAGCCTGCACGGGTGAGGCGGTGGGATCCTCGGTCAGGACCTGGATGCCGAGGTGATCAGCGCCGGCGGTGAGATGGTCGTCGACCCGAGCGTTGATCATCTCCGGGGAACCGTGAGCGACCAGGGCGTCGATGAGTGCGTCTCTGCCCGATCCGTCGATATCGGCGTCGGTGACCCCGTGCCGCAGCAGGTTGTCGGTGTAGTTGCGCTGGCCGAGGTAGGGGTTCTGCTCCGCAGGCCGGCCCGTCCTCCGCCCCCGATCGGCGTCCTGGCTCAGTACGACCTTGTGTTCGTGGGCCAGGAAGGCGTTGGCGCCCGGCATTTACCGGGCAGGGCGGGTGTGTGCGGGGACGATGATCGCGCTCTCGGTAGCGGCGACCATCTGCTCGATCAGGACCTGGTCACCGTCCGGGGCCGCCCCGATTCCCACCCAGATCGTCCGATATCCCAGGCCTCGAGTTGAGGCGCGTAGTCGATACGAGGGGCATCACCCGGTGCAGGGTTGAGCCATGCCCCACGGGTGCCGAATCGGTCGTGCACGTCAGTGGTCTCCTGTCATGCCGACGAGGCGGCGGTACCGAAGATCGGCCAACAGATCTCGGTGGCGGTGAACCGGGCCGGATCTGTGCGAGTGCCGCCGAAGTAGTGTTCGCGAATGGGCCCCTGACTGCTGATCAGATGCTCGTTGACATAGATCCCCAGGGCCGCGTAACTGCGGTCGATGCCATCGTGGCCGCCCGGATGGAGGAGCACCGCGAACTCGGTCCTGGGGAGGACCTCGGCCCGGACACCCGCCGGCGGACCGACCGATGGTGGTGCGGGGACGAACAGGGTTGCGCGGCCCTGCTGTTCGAGGAACAGCGCTCTCTCGTAGAGGCCGCCCGGTACCACCGCGGCGGGCGCGCCTGCGGCCGTGGCGACAGCCCGGTGCAGTGTCCGCAGTGCCGCTGCGAACCAGTCGTCGATCTCGGAGACGTCGATGGTGGCGCTGACGGACCACACGGCGAGCGCCGGCTCGTGGCGCACCGTGACGTCGGCGGGAGGGCTCGCCGGGGCGAGCAGCTCACGCAACGCCCCCACGGTGTCACGGGTCTGCGCGAGCGCAGCCTCCATCTGCTCGAGATGGGAGGTGATGATCTCGGTACGGGCCCCGGCGTCGTCGGTGCTCAGGAGCGCCTTGATGTCGGGGATGGACATGCCCAGGGAGCGGAACCGGCGGATGATGTGCGCATGGTCGACCTGGCCGGTGTCGTAGAAGCGGTAGCCGGTGCCGGGGTCGACATGGGCCGGTTCGAGAATGCCGATGTCGTGATAGTGGCGTAGTGCCTTACGGCTCAGGCCGGTCATCAGCGCGAAGTCACCGATCGAGACCTGGGCCCCCATGGCGTCCTCCTCCACGTCGCGTAGCCTGTCGGACGAGGCAATCCTGAAGCCTCCCCCTGGGGCAAGGTCAACATCGCGGGATGCCCGCGACCACGGGTTGACCTTCCCCTCACGGAAAGCTCCATCGTGGGGCCATGTCCACACCAGAATGGGAAGCACTCCCGGAATCCGTGAAGACGTTCATGACCGCACTCGGCTCCCGGGAGTTCGATCGGGCGCTCGCCACCTTCGCCTCCGATGCCGTGGTGACCGATGACGGCCGCGACCACGCGGGCACCGACGAGATCAGGGCCTGGCTGGCGACCGCGGTCACCGAGTACACCTACACCGCCGAGTTCGCCGGTGCGTCCACGACCACCGGAGGCGTCGACGTCGGGCAGCATCTGGAGGGCGACTTCCCGGGCGGGGTCGTCGACCTGAACTACCGTTTCACCGTCGATGGTGCAGTGATCCGTCGGCTGGTGATCGAGCCGTGACGCGGCGATGGTTCATCACCGGTGGCACGCCCGGGAACTTCGGGACGGCCTTCGCCGAGGCGGCGCTCGACACCGGTGACCGCGTGGTGGTGACCTCCCGCCGCCCACAGGAGTTGGCGACGTGGGCGGACCGGTTCGGTGACCGCGTTCTCGTCGTGCCGCTGGAACTGACCGACGCGACACAGGTGCAGCGCGCGGTACGAGCAGCCGAGGAGCACTTCGGCGGTATCGATGTGCTGGTCAACAATGCCGGCCGAGGCTGGTACGGATCCATCGAGGCGATGGACGAGGCCGCAATGCGGGCGATGTTCGAGCTGAACTTCTTCGCCGTGCTCTCCGTGACCCGCGCAGTGCTGCCCGGGATGCGCGCCCGCGGCGACGGGTGGATCGTCAACGTGTCCTCGGTGGCCGGGCTCGTCTCGGCGCCCGGATTCGGCTACTACAGCGCGACGAAGTTCGCCGTCGAAGCCGTCACCGACGCGCTGCGCGACGAGGTGGCCGCACAGGGCGTCCACGTGTTGACCGTCGAACCGGGAGCGTTCCGCACCAACGCCTACGCCGGATTCGCCGACGACGCCGTCGAGGAGGCGATCCCGGTGTACCACGAGATGCTGGAGCAGGTCCGGGCCGTCTTCGTCGGAATGGACGGTCTGCAGCCCGGCGACCCCCACCGCGGTGCCCGTGCGGTGATCACGGCGATGTCCCAGGATCCGCCGCCCCGCCGGCTGGTCCTGGGCAACAGCGGATACGACGCCGTGACCGATGCGCTGGAGAAGACCCTGGCCGACCTGCGGGCGAACGAAGACCTCTCCCGCAGCGCGGATTTCCCCGCCTAGCCGTGCTGCCCCGAGAGGCCGCACCGCCCGGGACCGGTGAGTGCGGCTGACCGACGACGGCGGCTCCCCCGCCCCGCGGTGACGTGGAGAGGGGAAGCCGACCGGCGGAGGACCTCGAGAGCCGGCCCTCCGGATCTCACGACACGCTCAGGCGGTCGCGCGGGTCCCGACTCCGGCCAGCAGCGTCGCGACGTCGTCGTCGTTCCCGGCGGCCGACGCCCGGTCGAGGCAGCGCCGCGCGTCGGCGTCCGAGGTCTCCGGCGGCACGACGAGCAGGCACAGCCGGCCGTGCACCCCGAACACGTCGACGACGTCGGGCGGGGTGCTGGCGAAGCCGCCGAGGCGGATCAGGTGCCCGTCGGTCGTCGTCCGGCGCGGCACCGACGACCAGGTCCGCAGGCTGTACCCGACCCGGGTCACCGGGCCGAGCCGGTCGCCGACCCCCGCGCCGAGCTCACGCAGCTCGTCGACCAGGACGCGCGAGCGCGGCCACCACGCCCCGTCGACCTCCCCGACCGGCCTCGGGTCCTCCTTCAGCGCGCCACGCGCCGCGGACGGGCGCGGCGGGGCGGCGGGGCGGGTGGGTGACGGGGTGCGGGAATCGCTCACGGTGTGGCTCCGTTCGGCCGCCGCGGGCCGGCGGGCGGCGCCCTGCAGGGCGGCCGTCCGGCGGGACGCGGGCGTGGTCACGGCGGAGCAGGACGCGTCGCCGTGTGGACCCGGGAACCCCGGCGGATCCTCCGGTTCGTGCGTGCCCCGGACTGCGGGGCGTCCGGCTGTCCAGCAGCACATGGCCGTGGCCTCGACGGTACGCCGATCGGGCCGGCCGCGCGGGTCCGTCGCCACGCCCCCGGGCCGAGGTCGTCACCGTGCTCCCCGCGGGGCGGGCGGGTGTCAACGATCCTCGCGGGGCGGGGCGCCGGCTGGCTACGCTCGGCCCGTGGATACCGGCGCCGGGGTCGAGGCGGCCGCGCGGCGGGTGCGGCACGCCCGGCACGTCGGTGACGTGGGCGCCCACGTCCGCCCGGTCGTCGCGGAGTCCTGGCAGCGGTCGGTCGACCTGGGCGTCGACCTCGCCCGGTCCGCGACCTACGTCGGCCACGAACCCGGGCCCGCCGCGGTCGCCGAGGCCGAGGAGGTGTTCGACCGCTTCCTCGACGGCGCCGCCCGCCTGGACTGCGCGGTGCTGCTCGTCGACGGTGACGGGATCGTCCGCGTCCGCCGCGACGCCTGCCCGGACCTCGCCGCGCTGCTCGACGCCGTCCTCGTCGCACCGGGCTTCCGGATCGCCGAGCAGGACGTGGCGACGACGGCGTCCGCGCTCGTGCGGGTCACCGGTCGCGCCGCCCGGGTCGACGGTCCCGAGCACCTGCACCCCGACCTCGCCTGCCTCACCGAGGCCGCCGCGCCGGTACCGTCCGACACCGACGCGGCACCGCAGACGGTGGTGGTCGTGGCGCACCTGTCGGCGCCGGGCGGCGCGTCGGCGTTGCGCGCGGCCGTCGCCGCCGAGCTGGCCCGCCAGGTCGGCGAGCGCGTCCGGGACCGCGGGCACCGGTCCGGGCGGATGCTGCACGCCCGCTTCGACGACGTCTGCGCACGCTCCGGGGCCGAGTGGGTCCTCGCGACCGACGGCCGGGCGACCCTGTGCAGCCCCGGGTTCCGGGCCCTGCCCCGCGAGGACCGCGACCACCTGCTCGACCGGGCGCTCGCCGACGCCGCTCTCGCGGACCCGCCACCCGCCGGGTCCACGGCCGACCTCCCGTCGGGCCGCCGCGACGACGTCGTCACCTCCGCCGTCCGCGACGGCCGTGCCGTCGTGGGCCACGTCAGCTCCGGGCGGCGCAGCGTTCCCGTACCGGCCGGGGCCCTGGTGACGGACGCGATGCGCCGCCAGGGGTCGCACGTCGCGCCGACCGCCCGCCGGGACTTCGCGGCCGACTTCCGGGACGCCCACGCCGACGGCGCCGCCGCCGAGGTGCGGCGCCGCGCGAACCGCGAGCTGCTCAGCCCCTACCTGCGCGCCCGCCGCGACGTCGCGGCCGCGGTCGCCGCACGGACCAGGCACCTGCTCCTCGTCGGCGAGCCGGGGGTCGGGAAGCAGACCCTGGCCGTCGAGCAGTTCCGCCGCAGCCACCCGTCCGGGACGGTGCAGGTGCTCGACTGCGCGCGGATCGCGGAGTCCGGTGGCCCCCTCCTGCCGACGGTCCGCGGCACCGACGGGGACCGGCCGCGGCTGCTCGTCCTGCGCCGGCTCGCGATGCTCGGGTCGGTCGCCGCGCGGCGCCTCGACGAGTCGCTGCGGGTGCTCGTGTCCACACCCGCCGCACCGACCGTCGTCGGGTGCATCGACACGCCCTCGGTCGACGCCACCCGGCCCTACGGGCTGCTGCTGCGCCACTTCCACGACACGGTCCGGGTGCCCGCGCTCCGGTACCGGGCCGACGAGCTCGGCCAGCTCGCGCGGTCGGTGCTGCACTCGCTGTCCGGCGGCCGGTCGCTGAGCCTGAGCATGCAGGTGGTGCGGGTTCTGGAGGGTTACGCCTGGCCGGGGAACCTGCGCGAGCTGGAGGACGTGCTGCGCTACGTCATCGCCCGCAAGCCGGTCGGCGTGGTGCAGGCACCGGACCTGCCGTCATCGTGCTTCACCGGCGGCGCACCGCGGATGTCGATGCTCGAGGCGGCGCAGTGCGACGTGATCATCCAGGCCCTCTACGAGGCGCGCGGCAACCGCTACCAGGCCGCCGAGCTGCTGGGGATCGCCCGGTCCTCGCTCTACCGCAAGATCGACGCGTTCGGGATCAGCTACATCGGCTGAGGTGTCCCGGGACCGGGACACACCGTCGTCGCCGGTGGTCGTGCCGCCCGCGGAGTCGTCCCAGAACGGGACAGTCACATGCGCACTCCCGCATTAGCGTCGGGCCCGCCGACGCCCTCGGCACCCCCTGCGACCAACGGAGTGAGCAGATGAAGGCACTCGTCTACCACGGACCGGACGCCAAGGCCTGGGAGGAGGTCCCGGACCCGACGATCCAGGACCCCACCGACGTGATCGTCAAGGTCGACACCACCACGATCTGCGGCACCGACCTGCACATCCTGCAGGGCGACGTCCCGGCCGTCACCGACGGCCGCATCCTCGGCCACGAGGCCGTCGGCACGATCACCGCCGTCGGCGACGCCGTGTCCGGCTTCGCCGTCGGCGACCGCGTCCTCGTCCCGGCGATCACCAAGTGCGGCCGCTGCGACTACTGCCAGCGCGGTATGCCGTCGCACTGCCAGACCGTCGGCGGGATCGGCTGGATCTTCGGCCACCTCATCGACGGCACCCAGGCCGAGTACGTCCGGGTCCCCTACGCCGACACCTCGCTCTACGCCGTGCCGGAGTCGGTCACCGACGAGCAGGCGATCTTCCTCGCCGACTCGCTGCCGACCGGCTACGAGGTCGGTGTGCTCGCCGGGAACGTACGGCCGGGCGACACCGTCGCCGTCGTCGGCGCGGGTGCGGTCGGCCTCTCCGCGATCCTCACGACCGGCCTGTGGGGCGCGTCGAAGGTCATCGCGATCGACTCCAACAAGTTCCGGCTGGAGAAGGCCGTCGAGTTCGGCGCGACCGACAGCGTCGAGGTCGGGCCGGGCACCGTCGCCGACGTGACCGCGCTGACCGACGGGCTCGGCGTGGACGTCGCGATCGAGGCCGTCGGCTACCCGGAGACGCTGCTGACGGCGGCGTCGCTGGTGCGCCCGGGCGGCACGATCGCCAACGTGGGCGTCCACGGCACCCCGGTGGAGCTGCCGATGCAGGACATGTGGATCTCCAACGTCACGCTGACGATGGGCCTGGTCGACACCGTGTCCATCCCGACGCTGCTCAAGATGGTCGCGGGCGGACGGATCCCGGCGGAGAAGATGGGCACCCACTCGTTCACCTTCGACCAGATGGACGAGGCCTACGACGTGTTCAAGAACGCCGCGGCGAACCAGGCGCTCAAGGTGGTCATCACGCCGGCGTGACGTCCGCTCCCGGGGCCCCGCCCGCGCCGGGGCCCCCGTGCGGGCCGTCAGGAGAACGACTCAGCCGGTGATCGTCCTCCTGCGAGCGCGGTAGGCGGCCGCCTTCACCCGGTTCCCGCACTCGTCCATGCCGCACCAGGTGCGCCGCGCGCCACGGGAGCGGTCGAGATAGAGCCGGGTGCAGCCGGGGCGGCCGCACTCCTTCAGCGGGGTGTCCACGTCGGCGAGGACGGCGACGGCGTCGCGCGCCAGCTCCGCGAGGACGGCGTCGGCGTCGCCGGTACGGCGGGTGCCGTGGTCGTCGAGCTGCACGGTCATGCCGGGACCGCGGGCCGTGCCGTTGACGACGGCCAACGCAGCGGGGTCGAACGCCCGCCCGGCCAGCCGGTCGGTCGCGAGCCGGTGGACCGCCTCCCGCAGGTCCCGCGCGCGCCCGAGGACCTCCGGGGTCACGGTCACGCCGTCCGGGAGGTCGGCGCAGGCGTCGATCCAGCGAGCGAGGTCGGCGGGCCCGGTGAGCAGCTCGGTCGGGTCGGTGCGCCGCCAGGTGACGGTGCCGACCAGGTCGAGCGCGGCACTGCCGCTCACGAACACGAAACCCACGTCACCATCTTGACCGGTGACGCATCGACGCCGCAAACTGCGTCACCAGTCGAACCGGTGACGCCGTCGCCGGACGATCCCGGGGAGCCGCTGATGACGATCGACGTCGTCGTGTTCGACGTGCTGGGCACGCTGGTCGACGAGCCGTCCGGCCTGCGCGACGCGATCGCCGCGGCCGTGCCCGGCACCGACCGCGACACCGCCACGGACCTGACCGGCGTGTGGCAGGCGCACGTCGCGGGCGAGCAGCGGCGCATCGTCGCGGGCGGGCGGGCGTTCGTGCCCGGCCACGTGCTGGACGCCGAGGCCGCGGCGGCCGTCGCGCGGCGGGCGGGT
>NZ_JAMXSG010000089.1:0-18970 GCF_024124365.1 Pseudonocardia sp. McavD-2-B | reverse complement strand
CGGCCGGGGGCGCGGCCGCCGCGAGCACCCCGCCGCCCGTCCGGGAGCCGCAGCCCCCGCTCACCTCGGGCGAGAAGCCCCCGGTCGACTGGGACGCCACCTGAGCCCACCCGTTCCGCCGGCGCCGGCGCCGTACCCGATCCCGGGGTGCGGCGCCGGCGTCGTGCGGGACGGGGTCAGCCCAGCAGCGGGGGCCTGCGCAGGTGGTGCGTCGTCGCCTGCTGGTAGGCGTGCGCGGCGGCCAGCACCGTGGCGTCGGCGTGCCGCGGCCCGACGACCTGCAGCCCCACCGGCAGGCCGGCGGAGGTGAAGCCGCACGGCACCGACGTCGCGGGCTGCTGGGTCATGTTGAACGGGTACGTGAACGGCGTCCACGACGTCCAGCGTGGGTCGTGCCAGCCCTCGGGGACCTCCCGGCCGCCCTCGAACGCGGTGATCGGCAGTGTCGGGGTGAGCAGCAGGTCGTACTCGGAGTGGAAGGCGCCCATCAGCGTCCCCAGCTCGTTGCGCACGGCCATCGCGCCCAGGTAGTCCAGCGCCGAGACCCCGGCGCCCTGCTCGGCGATCTCCACCAGCGCCGGATCCATGGCCTTCTTGGCCTCGGCGCCGACCGGCTCCAGGGACTTCGCGGCCGCGGCGAACCAGAGCGTGTGGAACGGCTCGATCGGGTCGGTGAAACCGGGGTCGGCATTCTCGACGGTCGCGCCGAGCTCACGGGCGAACACCGCGACCGCCTCGGCGACCAGCGCCGCCACCTCCGGGTCGACGTCGACGAACCCCAGGGTGGGGGAGAACGCGATGCGCAGGCCCTGCGCGCCCCCGGCGAGCCGCTCGACGGCGGACTCGCGGGGCACGTCGAACACCCACGGGTCGCGGGTGTCGGGCTGCGCGACGACGTCGTGCAGCAGCGCGGCGTCGGCGACGGTGCGGGTCATCGGGCCGACGTGGGCGAGCGTCCCGAACGCCGAACCGGGGTAGTGGGCGATCCGGCCGTAGGTCGGCTTGTGCGCGACGGTGCCGGTGAACGCGGCCGGGATGCGGACCGAGCCGCCTGCGTCGGTGCCCAGCGACAGGGGGCCCATGCCCAGCCCCACCGCGGATGCGGATCCGCCGGACGAGCCGCCGGCCGTCCTCGTCGGGTCCCACGGGTTGGTGGTGACCCCCGTCAGGGGCGAGTCGGTCACGCCCTTCCAGGCCAGCTCGGGGGTGGTGTTCTTCCCGATCAGCACCGCCCCGGCGGCGCGGACCCGGGCGACCGGCGGACCATCGACCTCGAACGGGCCGTCCGGGGACGTCGTCGTCGAGCCGCGGCGGGTCGGCCAGCCGATCGTCAGGAGCATGTCCTTGATCGAGGTGGGGACGCCGTCCAGCGGCCCGACCGGCTCCCCGGCCTGCCAGCGCGCCTCGGAGTCCTTCGCCTGCGACAGCGCCGAGTCGGCGTCGACCAGGCAGAATGCGTTCACCGCGCCGTCGTGCGCCTCGATCCGGTCCAGCGCGTCGCGGGTGGCCTGCACCGGCGAGATCTCGCCGCTGCGGTAGCCCGCCAGCAGCTCGTTCGCGCTGAGGTCTGCAGTCGTCACAGCAGTCACACCTTTCCTGCGGATGAGCTCACGTACCCGCGTTCGGGGTCCACCACGTTGCGCAGCTCCCGGCCGTCCCGGAAGCGCGCGAGGTTGTCGGCGAACAGCTCGACGAGCATGTCCTTCCATCCGACGACGTCACCGGACATGTGCGGGGAGAGGAGCACGTGCTCCATCGCCCACAGCGGCGAGGTCGCGGGCAGCGGCTCGGTCTCGAACACGTCCAGGGCGGCGCCGGCGAGCCGCCCGGTCGCGAGCGCGTCGGTCAGATCGTCCTGCACGACGAGCGCGCCCCGGCCGACGTTGACGACCCGCGCCCGCTCGGGCAGCAGGGCGATCGTCCCGGCGTGCAGCATCCCGCGGGTCGCGTCGGTCAGCGGGGCGGCGAGCACCAGGTGGTCGGTGTCGGGCAGCAGGCCGGGCAGCTCGTCGAAGGCGTGCACGCCGTCCGCGGCGCGCCGGCCGACCAGTCGCACCCGCATCCCGACCGCGCCCAGCAGGTCGGCGACGGCGCGTCCGATCGGCCCGCTCCCGACGACCGTCGCGACCTTCCCGGCGACGGTCTCGGTCTCGCGGTGGCGCCAGGTCCGCTCCCGCTGCAGCGTGAGCGAGCGGGCGGTGTCCTTGGCGAACGCGATCACCGCGCCGAGCACGAACTCGGCGATCGGGCGGTCGAACACCCCGCGCGAGTTCGTCAGCGTCGCACCCGAGGCGAGCAGGGCGGGGAACGCGACCCGGTCGACGCCGGCGCTGGCGGTGTGCACCCAGCGCAGCGCGTCGGTGTCGGTGGCCTCCCAGACGTCCTTGACGGCGTCGGAGGTGAAGTCCCAGGTGAGCAGCACGTCGCAGCCGGGCAACGCGGCGGCGAGCTCGCCGGCGTCGGCGGCGAAGCGGAGACGTGCGTCACCGGCGTGCCGCTCGAGCCCGGGCGGGGTCTCCCCGCCGTGCAGCACGGCGACGGTGATGGGGTCCTGACCAGCGGAAACCGGCAACGGGAGATCCTGTCGGTAGGGAGGTCGGGCGGCGTTGACACGCTAGGAAGCGCACCTACGATTGTCAACAATCCGCGTATCGGACAGGGGGATCGGATGACGAAGCTGATCAGGATCGAGCTCGCGAAGCGTGGCGTCGCGTGCACCGCGAGGCTGCTGGAGGCCGAGGCGCCGCGCACCGCCGCGGCGGTCTGGGAGGCGCTGGCCGACGGCCCGCAGGGTGGCGACGCGCAGCACGCCAAGTACGCCCGCAACGAGGTCTACACGATCGTCCCGCGGTTCGGCCCGCGGATCGGGCAGGAGAACCCGACGGTCACGCCCATCCCGGGCGACGTCTGCTACTTCGACTTCCACGGCGGGATGCTCGACAGCGCGTTCAAGGACGACCAGGGCATCGACGCCGCCGAGGGCGGGATCGACCTCGCGATCTTCTACGGGCGCAACAACCTGCTGCTCAACGGGGATGTCGGCTGGGTGCCCGGCAACGTGTTCGCCACCATCGTCGACGGGCTCGAGGAGATGGCGACCGCCTGCCACGACGTGTGGCGCGCGGGCAGCGTGGGGGAGCGGCTCGTCTACTCGCGGGCGTCGTGACCCTTGCGATGACCCCGGTCTCTGTAGGATTGTCGACAACATGAGCACGGTCGGATTCCTCTACCCGGGCTTCTCCGCCGAGGACGACTACCCGCGCGCCGAGAAGCTGCTGACCGACGGCAGTCGGCTCGCCCTCGTCCACACCGAGATGCCCGAGGACGCCCACCGCGAGGACGCGCTGCTCGCCATCGGCGGCGACGAGGTCCTCGCCGACGGCGCGCGCCGGGTCGCCGCGGAGGCGGGCCCGCTGGACGCGATCGTCTGGGCCTGCACCTCGGGGTCGTTCATCTTCGGTCCCGAGGGCGCCGCCCGGCAGGTCGCGGCGCTGGAACGGGTGTCGGGGGTGCCGACGTCGAGCACGTCGTTCGCCTTCGTCGACGCCTGCCGGCGGCTCGGGATCCGCTCGGTGGCGGTCGGGGCGACCTATCCGCCGGACGTCGCCGGCGCCTTCGTGCACTTCCTGACCCACCACGACATCTCCGTGCACACGCTGTCCGCCCGCGACATCATCACCGCCGCCGAGGTCGGGACGTTGCCACCGGAGACCGTGCTGGAGTTCGCCGCCGCGGTGGCCTCGGACGCGCCCGGCGCCGACGCGGTGCTGCTGCCCGACACCGCGCTGCACACCGTGGACGTGCTCGACGCGCTGGACGCACGCGTGGGCAGGCCGGTGCTGACAGCGAACCAGGTGAGCATCTGGCAGGGCCTGCGTGTGGCCGGGGCCGACGTCGACCGTCCCGGCCTGGGGACACTGTTCCGGAGAGGGTGACTCGTGGTCCTGGACGTCTCGGAGCTCGAGCCGGTGAGCCGGCGCTCCACCGCGGAGATCGTCGCCGACCGGATCCGTGCGGCGATCATGCGCGGCACGTTCGCGCCGGGCACCCAGCTCGGCGAGGTGGACCTCGCGAACCGGCTGGGGGTGAGCCGCGGCCCGCTGCGCGAGGCGATGCAGCGCCTCGTCGCCGAGGGGTTGCTGCGCAGCGAACGCCACCGCGGCCTGTTCGTGCGCGAGCTCGGTCCCGACGACGTCCGTGACGTCTACCTGGCCCGCACCGCCGTGGAGCGGGCCGCGGCGCTCAAGGTGCTGGAGGGTGACCGCGCGGCGGCCGTCGTCGCGCTGGAGATCCCGCTCGGGGTGATGGCCGCCGCGGCCGAGGCGGGCGACGCCGTGGCCCTCGCCGACGCCGACCACGACTTCCACGCCGCGCTCGTCGCCGCGTCGGGGAGCCCGCGGCTGCGCCGGATGACCGAGGGTCTGCTCGTCGAGACCCGGATGTGTCTCGCCGCGTTCCAGCAGACCGCCCCGCCCGCCCGGGCGCTGCTCGCCGAGCACGAACGGCTGCGCGACGCCCTGCGCGACGGCCGCACCGAGCTGCTGCTGGACCGGCTGGCCGCCCACATGGACGACGCCGTCACCCGCATCCTCGCCGCGATGCCCGGGGCGGCCTGAACGCCTGTGAACCGAACCGCCGGACACCCCGGGACTAGTTCGCATACGTAACATGTCGGCACGTGGTGGGCGTCCTCGAAGGTTTCCTGGTCATCGGCGTCGTCGTGGTCGTCGGGTACGTCCTCGGCCGCGGAGGCCTGCTCGGAGACCAGGGCTCGAAGGTCCTCGCCCGCACCGCCTTCTTCGTCGCGACACCCGCGCTGCTGTTCACCACGCTCAGCCGTTCGGACGTCGGCGCCGTCCTGTCCTCGGGGCTGGTCGTCACCGCGCTGACCAGCACCCTGGCCTGCCTGCTGTTCGTGCCGGTCGCGCTGCTGCGCCGCCGCCCGGCAGGCGAGGTCGTCGTCGGGTCGATGGCGTCCGGCTACGTCAACGCGGGCAATCTCGGCATCCCGATCGCGGCCTACGTGCTCGGCGACTCCGCCGCCGTCGCCCCGGTGCTGCTGTTCCAGCTCGCGATCCTGACCCCGCTGTTCACGACCCTGATGGACGTCCTGCCCGGCGACGGCCGCGGCGAACGCCCCGGGTGGGTCCGGGTCGCCCTCGCCCCGCTGCGCAACCCGATCGCGATCGCCACCGCCGCCGGGCTGACCGTCTCCGCGACGGGTGTCGTGCTGCCGGAGCCGGTGACCGCCCCGGTCGAGCTGCTCGCCGACCTCGCGGTGCCCGCCATGCTGCTCGCGTTCGGCATCTCCCTGCACGGCGCCCGCCGCCCCGGGGCGGGGGAGACCGCGGGCTCGGTGTGGACCGCCGTCCTGATCAAGAACGTGCTGCACCCGCTGATCGCCTGGGCCTTCGCTGCGGGCGTGCTCGGCCTGACCGGCCCGGCGCTGCTCGCCGCGGTGGTACTGGCCGCCCTGCCCACCGCGCAGAACGTGTTCGGTTACGCCGTGCGCTACGACCGCGCCGTCCCGCTGGCCCGCGACGTGGCACTGGCCTCGACCGTCGTCGCCGTCCCGGTGCTGCTGGTGATCGCCGCGCTACTGACCTGACCACGACCTTCCTCGTCGCCACGTCCGGGATGGGGGGGCTCTTCGCTCGTCCCTTTGCTCTGCTCACCGATACGCAGCACCGGCCCCGCAGCGGCGCCGCGCGGCCGCACGGCGGGCCGGCCACCCGCGTCGCGCGTGCGCCGAGATGCAGCCCAGCGGGCGGTGGAGATCGACAACTCCCGCTGAGCTGCATCTCGACACCGCCGAGGGCTGTCCGCCCGGCATCGCGGGCCCGTCCGGGGCCGCTGCGCCAGGGCACTCCGGGCGCGTGCTGCGTATCGGTGAGCAGAGCAAAGGCGGGCCCGACCGACCCTTGCCCGGACCCACCCGGCCGTGCTTCCCTGGGATTGTCGACAACTCGACAACCCGAGACGCACCACCCTCGACGCATCAGGAGCTGCGAACCCATGGCACAGCTGTCCCCGCTGCTCAAGCAGGCCACCCCGGTCCAGGCCGCCCGCGGTGAGGGCGTCTACCTGTACGACACCGATGGGCGCCGCCACCTCGACTTCACCGCCGGCATCGGTGTCACCTCCACCGGGCACTGCCACCCGGCGGTCGTCGCGGCCGCGCAGGAGCAGGTGGCCACGCTGATCCACGGCCAGTACACGACCGTGATGCACCAGCCGTTGCTGACGCTGGTCGAGCGGATGGGCGACGTGCTGCCCGAGGGCATCGACTCGGTGTTCTTCACCAACTCCGGCTCCGAGGCCGTCGAGGCGTCGGTGCGGCTGGCCCGCCAGGCCACCGGCCGGCAGCTGATCGTCGCGTTCGACGGCGGCTTCCACGGCCGCACCATGGGTGCCGCGGCGCTCACCACCTCCGGGGCGAAGATCCGGGCCGGGATCGCCCCGATGATGGGCGGGGTCGCGTTCGCGCCCTTCCCCTACGCCTACCGCTACGGCTGGTCCGAGGAGCAGGCCGTCGCGTTCGCCCTGTCCGAGCTCGACCGGCAGCTGGCGAGCACCGCGCCGGCGTCCGACGTCGCCGCGTTCATCGTCGAGCCGGTGCTGGGCGAGGGCGGCTACGTCCCGACCCCGCCGGCGTTCCTGCACGGCCTGCGCGAGCGCGCCGACCGGCACGGCATCCTGCTGATCGCCGACGAGGTCCAGACCGGCTACGGCCGCACCGGGAAGTTCTGGGGCCACCAGCACGCCGAGGGCCTCACCCCGGACATCATCGTCACCGCCAAGGGGCTCGCGTCCGGCTTCCCGCTCTCGGCCATCGCCGCGCCGAAGGCCCTCATGGAGAAGGCGTGGCCCGGCTCGCAGGGCGGCACCTACGGCGGCAACGCCGTCGCCTGTGCCGCCGCGCTCGCCACGCTCGAGGTCGTACAGGGCGAGGGCCTCGTCGAGAACGCCCGCGTGCAGGGGGAGAAGCTCCTGGCCGGCGTCCGGGACGCCGCGCAGGGCATCGCCGCCATCGGCGACGTCCGCGGACGGGGGCTGATGGTCGGCATCGAGTTCGTCGACGCCGACGGCAAGCCCGACGGCGCCACCGCAGCCAAGGTGCACGCCGCGGCCGCCGCGCAGGGCCTGCTCCTGCTGACCTGCGGTGTCTACGGCAACGTCGTCCGGATGATCCCGGCGCTCGTCGTGACCGCCGAGCAGGTCGACGAGGGCCTGGCGCTCTGGACCAAGGCGCTGAACGACGCGCTGTCCTGAGACCCGCCCCCGGGGGAACGGACGAGGCCCCGCACACCGGCAGGTGTGCGGGGCCTCGTCGTCGGAGGTGCGGGTCAGCGCCCGACGGGAGAGATGTTCAGGCTCATCCCGGCCAGACCGCGGGCCTTCACGGTCAGCTTCTCCGCGATGGCGTCGAGGGCCTGCGCCGCGGCCGACTCGGGCTTGCCGAGCACGATCGGGGTGCCGGCGTCGCCGCCCTCGCGCAGCGCGACGTCGAGCGGGATCTGGCCCAGCAGCGGCACCGTGGTGCCGACCGTGCGGCTCAGCGAGTCCGCGACGATCTGCCCGCCACCGGAGCCGAAGATCTCGTTGCGCGAGCCGTCGGGCATCTCCATCCAGGACATGTTCTCCACGACCCCGGCCAGGCGCTGACGGGTCTGGGTGGAGATCGACCCGGCCCGCTCGGCGACCTCGGCGGCGGCCTGCTGCGGGGTGGTCACGACCAGCAGCTCGGCGTTCGGCACGAGCTGGGCGGTGGAGATGGCGACGTCGCCGGTACCCGGGGGCAGGTCGAGCAGCAGCACGTCCAGGTCGCCCCAGAACACGTCGGCGAGGAACTGCTGCAGCGCGCGGTGCAGCATCGGGCCACGCCAGACGACCGGGGTGTTGCCGTCGGTGAACATGCCGATCGAGATGACCTTCACGCCGTGCGACTGCGGCGGCATGATCATGTTCTCGATCTTGGTGGGCCGGTCCGCGGCACCGATCATGCGCGGGACCGAGTGGCCGTAGATGTCGGCGTCGACCACGCCGACCTTCATCCCGCGCCGGGCCATGGCCGCGGCCAGGTTGACGGTGACCGAGGACTTGCCGACGCCGCCCTTGCCGGACGCCACACAGAACACGCGGGTCAGCGAGCCGGGCTGGGCGAAGGGGATGACGGGCTCGTCGGCGTCGCCGCGCAGCGAACGGCGCAGCTCGGTGCGCTGCTCGTCGCTCATCACGTCGAGCTCGACCTCGACCCGCTCGACGCCGGGGACCTTCGAGACCGCCTCGGTGACGCGAGAGGTGATCGTCTCGCGCATCGGGCAGCCCGCGACGGTCAGGTAGACCCCGACGTGGGCGAGGCCGTCGGCGGAGACGTCGACGCTCTTGACCATCCCCAGCTCGGTGATCGGCTTGTGGATCTCCGGGTCCTCGACGGTGCCGAGGGCTGCGCGCACGGCCTCGACGACGGTGCTGGTGCTGCCGGTGACGGACATGGGCTCCTACGACCTCTTTCCTCTCGCGTCACCCCATGCTACGTGGGTGGTTCCGGGGTCTCCGGGTCACCGGCGGTGTCGCGCGGCACGTCCGCGCTGACGAGGTGGTGCGGGTGTCTCTAGCATCCCTGCGATGGACGACACGAGCGGCGCCCCGACGCGCGAGCACCCGGCGCGCCGCCGCGTGGTCCCGACCCCGGCCGAGCTCGCGTCGTGGCGCAGCTTCCTGCGCGCGCACGCGGGCATCACCAAACAGCTCGAGACCGAGCTGGAGGGCGAGCAGCAGCTGTCCCTGGCCGCCTACGACGTGCTGGTCCAGCTGTCCGAGGCGCCCGACCACCGGCTGCGGATGACCGAGCTGGCCGACGCCGTGCTGCTCTCCCGCTCCGGGGTCACCCGGCTCGTCGACCGGCTGGAACGGGTCGGGCTCGTCGCCCGGGCCAAGGTCGCCGACGACGGCCGCGGGGTCACCGCCCGGCTCACCGACACCGGCTACGACCGCCTGCGCACCGCCGCGGTCACCCATCTGCGCGGGGTCCGCGCGCACTTCGTGGAGCGGCTCGGCGCCGACGACCTCGCGGCGCTCGAGCGCATCATGGGCCGCCTGGTCCCCGACCGCTCCTGAGCGATCAGCGTTCCTTCTTACGCATCTTCTTCCGGGCACCCGGCTCGACCGGGAGCTCCTCGCCGCGGCTGCGGGCCACGGCGTCGTCGAGCCGGTCACCCAGCTTCTCCAGCTCGCCGCGCAGGTAGTCCCGGCTCGCGGTCTCCCCGACGGCCAGGCGCAGCGCCGCCAGCTCCCGGGCGAGGAACTCGGTGTCGGCCTTCGTCCGCTCGGCGCGCCGCCGGTCCTCGTCCAGCGCGATCCGGTCCCGGTCGTCCTGCCGGTTCTGAGCCAGCAGGATCAGCGGTGCGGCGTACGCGGCCTGGGTGGAGAACGCCAGGTTGAGCAGGATGAACGGGTAGGGGTCCCACTGGATCGACCAGGCGACCAGGTTCAACGCGATCCACACGACGACGATCACCGACTGGATCGCGAGGAAGCGGCCCGTCCCGAGGAACCGGGCGATCCGCTCGGAGAAGCGGGCGAAGCCGTCCGGGTCCACCTCGAACCGCCGACGCCCGACGCGCGGCTGGTCCAGCCGCCGTCCGATCCCGGATTCAGGCACCGTGCACCTCCCCGTCGTGCGTACGGTCGCCGGCGCCGTTCGCGGCCCGCACCGCGCCGCCGTGCACCTCGCCCGGGGCGAGGTCGCGGTCGCGCCAGCCCTGCGGCAGCAGGTGGTCCAGCACGTCGTCGACGGTGACCGCGCCCAGCAGGTGGTCCTCGGCGTCGACGACCGGGCCCGCCACCAGGTTGTAGCTGGCGAAGTAGCGGGTCACCTCGCCGAGCCCGGCCTCGGGCCCCAGCTGCGGCAGGTCGGCGTCGACCATGCCCGCGACCAGCTCGAACGGTGCCGCCCGCAGCAGCTGCTGGGCGTGCACACAGCCCAGGTAGCGCCCGGTCGGGGTCGCGGTCGGCGGGCGGACGACGAACACCATCGACGCCAGCGCCGGGGGCACCTCCGGGTTGCGCACCCGGGCGAGTGCCTCGGCGACGGTCACGTCCGGCCCCAGCGTGATCGGCTCCGGGGTCATCAGGCCGCCCGCGGTGTCCCACTCGTAGCGCAGCAGGCGGCGCACGGGCTCGGACTCGTCGGGCTCCATGAGTTCCAGCAGCCGGCCCGCCTCGTCGTCGTCGAGCTCGCCGAGCAGGTCCGCCGCGTCGTCCGGGCTCATCGCCTCCAGCACGTCGGCGGCACGGTCGTCGTCGAGGTAGCCGAGCAGCTCGCGCTGATCGGACTCGGACAGCTCCTCGAACACGTCGGCGAGCCGCTCGTCGTCCAGGGCGTCGACGACGTGGCGCTGCCGGTCGTCAGGCAGCCGCGACAGCGCCGCGGCGACGTCGGCCGGGCGCATCGAGTCGAACACCGCGAGCAGCCGGTCCGCGCCCTGCGCGGCGGCGACGTCGAGCCCGGACACGGCCTCCCAGCCGTACACCTCGACCCGCGGCCTGCGCGCCAGCCGCGTCCGCCGGAACCGCAGCGCCACCTTGGTGATCACCCAGTCCCGGGTCCGGCTCGGCTCGACCGCGACGTCGACGACCGAGCCCTCGGTCCCGGCCTCGCGCACCGTCGCGGGGGAGTTCAGCAGCTGCCCGAGCACGAGGGTCTCGTTGGGGCGCTGGTCGAACGAGCGCAGGTTCACCGAGCCGCTGGCCAGCGTCACCGCGGTCGGCGCGATGTCGGCGACCCGCAGCATCGGCACGAAGATGCTGCGGCGTGCGGACAGGTCCACGACCAGGCCCAGCACCCGCGGTGGATGACTGTCCACGCGCAGCGACACCACGACGTCGCGGACCTTGCCGATCCGCTCACCGTCCGGGCCGTAGACGGCCAGGCCGGCCATCCGCGCGACGAACACCCGTACCGAGGCCATGGCGCCGAGACTAGAACCCCCGGCGGTACCGCGACCGCCCCGGACGTGTGACTAGGCTCGCCCGCCGTGAACGAGCCGCAGCACGATCCCGGCCAGGGCCCCGAACCCCTCCGCTACGACATCGTCGACGTGTTCACCGACCGTCCGTACGCCGGTAACCCGCTGGCCGTCGTGCACGGCGCCGAGGCGCTGTCCACGGTCCGGATGCAGGCGATCGCGCGGGAGTTCAACCTGTCGGAGACGACGTTCCCGCTGGCCCCGACCGGCGACGGCGAGAGCGGCGCCGACTACCGGGTGCGGATCTTCACCCCGCTCGCCGAGCTGCCCTTCGCCGGGCACCCCAGCGTCGGCACGGCCTGGGTGCTGGCCCGCGACGGCGTCATCGGCGAGGGCGACCGCGTGCAGGAGTGCGGGGCCGGGCTGCTGCCCGTGCGGGTCGACGACACCGGCGCCCGGGTGTGGGGCGGCGCCCCGTCGGTCGGCACCGAGCTGAACGCCGTCCGCCTCGCCGCCGCGCTCGGCCTCGGCCCCGACGACGTCGACGGCGCCGCCGTGCCGGGTGTGGCCGGTGCCGGGACCGACTTCGCCATCCTGCTCGTCGTCGCCGGTGCGGTCGCCCGCGCGGTGCCCGACCCCGCGGCGCTGGCCGCCGCGGTCGCCGACAGCGGCGCGACCGGGCTGCTCGTCGCCGCCGTCGACGCCACCGCCGAGCGGGTCCACGCCCGCATGTTCGGCATCGGGATCGGGGTTCCCGAGGACCCGGCGACGGGCTCGGCCGCCGTCGCGCTCGGGATCTTCCTCGCCGACCGCGGCCTGGTCACCGACGACGGCGAGCACTCCTTCGTCGTGACCCAGGGAGTGGAGATGGGCCGTCCGTCCACGTTGTACGCCGGCGTGCGCACCGAGGGCGGCCGGGCCGTCGGGAGCTGGGTCGGCGGGACCGTCGTCGCGGTGGCCAGGGGCTCCCTGACCCCACCTCCCGAACAGGGGTGACCGACGGGTAACCCCACCTGACCACCGGCGGGTGAGAAACCAATCACCTGGACGGGGCGCCGCGGCCGTCGTCGTGCCAGCATCAGTCCCCAGCCCGAGCGCCCGTGTCGTGACGACGTCGTCGCCGCGACGCGGGCGAGGACGATCTCGACGAGGAGCCCGCCTGTGAGCACCACCCTCCGCGCCCGCCGGTCCTGCCTGGCCGTGCCCGGATCGAGCCAGAAGTTCATCGACAAGGCTCGCACGCTGAACTCCGACCAGGTCTTCCTGGACCTGGAGGACGCCTGCGCCCCGCTGGCCAAGCCGGGTGCCCGGAAGACCATCGTCGAGGCGCTCAACGAGGGCGGCTGGGGCGAGAAGATCCGCGTCGTCCGGGTCAACGACTGGACCACCGAGTGGACCTACCGTGACGTCGTGGAGGTCGTCGAGGGTGCCGGCGCCAACCTCGACGCGATCATGCTGCCGAAGGTGCAGACCCCCGAGCAGGTCGTCGCGCTCGACCTGCTGCTGACCCAGATCGAGAAGACCAACGGTCTCGAGGTCGGGAAGATCGGCATCGAGGCGCAGATCGAGAACGCGCTGGGCCTGACCAACGTCAACGCCATCGCCACTGCGTCGCCGCGGGTCGAGACGATCATCTTCGGCCCGGCCGACTTCATGGCCTCGATCAACATGAAGTCCCTGGTCGTCGGCGAGCAGCCCCCCGGCTACGACGTGGGCGACGCCTACCACCACATCCTCATGTCGATCCTGATGGCGGCCCGCGCGCACGACAAGCAGGCCATCGACGGCCCGTACCTGCAGATCAAGGACGTCGACGGGTTCCGCCGGGTCGCCGGCCGGTCCGCGGCACTGGGCTTCGACGGCAAGTGGGTGCTGCACCCCGGCCAGATCGACGCCGCCAACGAGACCTTCTCCCCGGCGCAGAGCGACTACGACCACGCCGAGAACATCCTCGACGCCTACGAGTACTTCACCTCCGAGGCCGGTGGCAAGCGCGGCGCGGCGATGATCGGCGACGAGATGATCGACGAGGCCAGCCGCAAGATGGCGCTGGTGATCTCGGGCAAGGGCCGCGCGGCGGGCATGACCCGCACCGACAAGTGGACCCCGCCGGAGGCGTGAGCGCAGCTCGCGCACCGAACCTCAGCGCTGAGGCCCCGACCGCCCGCCGACCGACGACGCTCACCGAGGAGTAACCAGCATGGCCCGGCTCGCCCAGACCGCCGGTCTGACCGACATCCAGACCGAGATCCTGTCCACCGTCCGCTCGTTCGTGGACAAGGAGATCATCCCGCACGCGACGGCGCTGGAGCACGCGGACACCTACCCGCAGGACATCGTCGACGGGATGAAGGAGATGGGGCTGTTCGGCCTCATGATCCCGGAGGAGTACGGCGGCCTCGGCGAGTCGCTGCTCACCTACGCCCTGGTGGTCGAGGAGATCGCCCGCGGCTGGATGAGCGTCTCCGGCGTCATCAACACCCACTTCATCGTGGCGTACATGCTCCGCCAGCACGGCACACAGGCGCAGAAGGAGAAGTACCTGCCGAGGATGGCCACGGGCGAGACCCGTGGCTCGTTCTCGATGTCCGAGCCCGACCTCGGCTCGGACGTCGCGGCGATCAAGACCCGCGCGAAGCAGGACGGCGACGACTACGTCATCGACGGCGCCAAGATGTGGCTGACCAACGGCGGCACGTCGAACCTGACCGCGGTGCTGGTGAAGACCGACGAGGGCGCCGAGCGTCCGCACCAGAACCTCACCACGTTCCTGGTGGAGAAGCCCACCGGCTACGGAGAGGTCGCCCCCGGCCTGATCGTCCCGGGCAAGATCGACAAGATGGGCTACAAGGGGGTCGACACCACCGAGCTGGTGTTCAAGGACCACCGGATCTCCGGCGAGCAGATCCTCGGCGGGGAGCGTGGCAAGGGCTTCGCGCACATGATGGACGGCGTCGAGGTCGGCCGCGTGAACGTCGCCGCCCGTGCCTGCGGCATCGCGATCCGGGCGTTCGAGCTGGGCGTCGAGTACGCCCAGCAGCGCTCGACCTTCGGCAAGCCGATCGTCCAGCACCAGGCGATCGCGTTCAAGATCGCCGAGATGGCGACCAAGGTCGAGGCCGCGCACCTGATGATGGTCAACGCCGCGCGCCTCAAGGACCGCGGCGAGCGCAACGACGTCGAGGCCGGCATGGCCAAGATGCTCGCGTCGGAGTACTGCAAGGAGGTCACCGAGGAGGCGTTCCGCATCCACGGCGGCTACGGCTACTCCAAGGAGTACGAGATCGAGCGCCTCATGCGCGAGGCGCCGTTCCTGCTCATCGGCGAGGGCACCTCGGAGATCCAGAAGACGATCATCTCCCGGGGTCTGCTGCGCGACTACAAGCTGCGCTGACCGCACCCGCGTCCACGGCCCCGTACCCCGTCCCGGGGCACGGGGCCGTGTCGTCCGGTCGGTGGGGTGTGACCTGCGGCTCCGCGACTAGTGTTCGGGGCACGTCGCGGTCGGGTCGAACGTTGCACCGACGACGAGACAGGACATCTTCCACGAGGAGCACGCCATGACCAACCCCTTCGGCGGCCAGACTCGTCCGGCTCCGGGCCTGCCGCAGCTGCCCACTCCGCCGACCGGGTGGCCGGTGGGCTCCTACGCCACCTACGAGGAGGCGCAGCGGGCCGTCGACCACCTCGCCGACTCCGACTTCCCGGTCGCCGACGTGACGATCGTCGGCGTCGACCTGATGCTCGTCGAGCGGGTCATCGCCCGCCTGACCTGGGGCCGGGTGCTCGCCTCCGGCGCGGCGCAGGGTGCCTGGCTGGGTCTGTTCGTCGGTGTCCTGCTGTTCGTGTTCTCCCCGGACGGCAACTTCCTGCCCATCGTCGTCGGACTGGTGTCCGGGGCGGTGTTCTTCATGGCCTTCGCCGCGGTCAGCTACAGCGCGAGCAAGGGCCGCCGGGACTTCCAGTCCGCCAGCCAGATGGTGGCGGGCCGCTACGACGTCCTGTGCGAGCCGCGCAACGCCGAGCGGGCCCGCGAGATGCTGGCCAAGCTGGCGATGGGCGGCCCCGGCGGGGGCTTCTGACCGGCCCCCGCCCCGCCCGCACGACCCCGTGGCCGTCGTCACCCGACCGGGTGGCGGCGGCCGTCGTGCGTCGGCAAGCGGACATCGGTTCCCACCGGGCACACCGCCTCCTATAGTTCGCGCGTCGGACATATCGGAGGGGCGCGATGACACAGGTGTCGGGCGGACCGGCGGGGCGCGAGCTCCCGCCGGCGGCGGTGGACGAGGAGGTGCTCCTCGCCGAACAGCGGGCGTGGACACCGTGGAAGATCGCGGTGTGGGCGGGGATCGCCCTGCTGGGCGGGCTGGCGTGGGTGATGCTCGCGCTGGTGCGCGGGGAGACGGTCAACGCGATCTGGTTCGTGTTCGCCGCGGTGAGCACCTACGCGATCGCGTACCGGTTCTACTCCCGCTACATCGAGAACAAGCTGCTGCGTCCGGACGACCGGCGCGCCACCCCGGCCGAGTACAAGGAGAACGGCCAGGACTTCCTGCCGACCGACCGGCGGGTCCTCTACGGCCACCACTTCGCCGCGATCGCCGGTGCCGGTCCGCTGGTCGGGCCGGTCCTGGCCGCGCAGATGGGGTACCTGCCCGGCACGATCTGGATCATCGTCGGCGTCATCGTCGCCGGCGCGGTCCAGGACTATCTGGTGCTGTTCTTCTCGATGCGCCGCGGCGGGCGCTCGCTGGGCCAGATGGCCCGCGAGGAGCTCGGCCGGGTCGGCGGGATCGCGGCGATCATCGCGACCCTCGCCATCATGATCATCCTGATCGCGGTGCTCACGCTGGTCGTGGTGAACGCGCTCGGGGAGAGCCCGTGGGGCGTCTTCTCGGTGGCGCTGACCATCCCGATCGCCCTGTTCATGGGCGTCTACCTGCGGTACCTGCGGCCCGGGAAGGTCTCCGAGGTCTCCTGGATCGGCTTCGTGCTGCTGATCGGCGCGATCGTCGCCGGCGGCTGGGTCTCCGAGACCGGCTGGGGCCAGGCGCTGTTCACCCTGGACCGGACCACCATCGCCTGGGGCGTGATCGTCTACGGCTTCGTGGCCGCGGTGCTCCCGGTCTGGCTGCTGCTCGCCCCGCGCGACTACCTGTCGACGTTCATGAAGATCGGCACGATCGTGCTGCTCGCGGTGGCGATCATCGTCGTCCGCCCCGAGATCACGGCACCTGCGTTCAGCGAGTTCGCCGGCCGCGACGACGGCCCCGTCGTCGCCGGGTCGCTGTTCCCGTTCCTGTTCGTGACGATCGCCTGCGGCGCGCTGTCCGGCTTCCACGCCCTGATCTCCTCGGGCACCACGCCCAAGCTGGTCGAGAAGGAGCGCCAGACCCGCTTCATCGGCTACGGCGGCATGCTCATGGAGTCCTTCGTGGCGATCATGGCGCTGGTCGCGGCGCTGTCGATCGACCGCGGGCTCTACTTCGCGATGAACGTGCCCGCGTCGCTGACCGAGGGCACCGTCGAGGGCGCGGCCGCGTTCGTGAACTCGCTCGGCCTGATGAACGTCAACGTCACCCCCGACCAGCTGGCGACGACCGCGGCACTGGTCGGCGAGGAGTCGATCGTCTCCCGCACCGGGGGTGCGCCGACGCTGGCGGTCGGCCTGGCGAACATCATGCAGCAGTTCATCGGCGGGCCCGGGATGATGAGCTTCTGGTACCACTTCGCGATCATGTTCGAGGCGCTGTTCATCCTCACCGCCGTCGACGCCGGCACCCGGGTGGCGCGCTTCATGCTGCAGGACGCGATCGGCACCGTGGCCCCGAGGTTCAAGGACACCTCGTGGCGGCCGGCCGCCTGGATCTGCACCGGGCTGATGGTCGGTGCCTGGGGCGCGATCCTGCTGATGGGCGTGACCGACCCGCTGGGCGGGATCAACACGCTGTTCCCGCTGTTCGGCATCGCGAACCAGTTGCTGGCGGCGATCGCGCTCGCGGTCTGCCTGGCGATCGCGGCCCGGCGCGGGCACGTGCGCTACCTGTGGATCATCGTCGTGCCGCTGGCGTTCGCGGCGGTCGTGACGGTCACGGCGTCGATGTACAAGATCTTCTCCTCGAACCCGAAGATCGGGTACTGGGCGCAGCACTTCGCCTTCCGGGAGGCCATCGCGTCCGGGGAGACGAGCTTCGGCACCGCGGGCACCCCGCAGGCGATGGCGGCCGTCGTCCGCAACACCTTCGTCCAGGGCACGCTGTCGATCCTGTTCGTGACGCTCGCGCTCGTCGTGATCGTCGCCGCGGTCCTGGCCGCCTGGACGTCGATCTCGACGGGCGGCCGCCCGGACCACGAGGAGGAGCCGGTGCCCTCGCGGCTCTACGCCCCGGCCGGCCTGGTCGCGACCCCGGCGGAGAAGGAGCTGGAGAAGGAGTGGACCGAGACGGTCGGCACCCCGGCGCGGTCGGGGCACTGACCGTGGCGGCACCGACCGTGGCAGCCACGACGCTGGCCCGGCTGCGGGCGCTGCACGACTGGTGGCGCGGGGTGATCGGGGCGGACCTGTACGACCGCTACCTCGACCACCACCGTCGCAGCGGGCACGACCACCCGCCGATGACCGAGCGGGAGTACTGGCGGGCCCGCACCGCGTACCAGGAGAGCAACCCGCAGGGCCGCTGCTGCTGAGGCGGCACCCCGCCTCCGGCCGGATCCGCTGCGCCGCACGGGTGGCCGGAGCTCCACGTTCGGCCCAGCGCGCCCTCCCGGGTGGGTGTCACACCCCACCGGGGAGGGCGCGTCGGGTTCCGGACACGGGCTGCTGCGGGCAGGATCAGGCACTGTGAGCGGCGAGGCGTGGCAGGAGAGCGACCAGATCCGCCCGGCCACGGTGCACCGTGCCTACGGGCGGGGTGCCGCGGGCTTCGACGCCTTCGTCGCGACCCTGCCCGGCTACCGCACCCACCTGCGGGTGTCGGCGTCGCGGATGGGCCTGGGCGACGGCCACGGTCTGCGTCTGCTCGACGTCGGCTGCGGCACCGGGGTGTCCACCGAGGCGCTGCTGACCAGCGTCGGAGGTGCCGAGGTGGTCGCGGTCGACGCGTCCGCGGAGATGCTCGCCGTCGCCCGGAAGAAGAACTGGTCGCCCCGGGTGACGTTCGTGCACTCCCGGCTGGAGACCCTCGCCGAGGCCGGCATCGAGGGCCCGTTCGACGGGATCCTCGCGTCCTTCCTGGTGTCCAACCTGCCCGACGCCGAGCACGGCCTGCGCCGGCTGCTGAGCCTGCTCGCGCCCGGCGCCCCGCTGGCGGTGCACGACTACGCCGTCGGCGGCCGGAGCCGGATGCGCTGGACGACGGCGAACTGGACCTGGATGCTCCCGATGGCCTCGCTGCGCTGGGGGGCCGCGGACCTCGCCCGCTACCGGGCCAGACGGATCGCGACGGCCGGTGGGCCCGAGCAGATGGTGCACCGGATGGAACGGGCCGGGTTCGACGACGTCCGCGTCCAGACCGTCGGCGGGGTCCAGCAGCACCTCGTGCACACGTTCCTGGGACGGCGCCCCGACGAGCCCGACGTGGTGGGGGAGCGCCAGGAACGCCGCGCCCGCCGCTCGGCCATCGCCGCCGCGGGGTGGCGGCCCCTCCGGGACGAGTCCGCCCCGGCTCCCGGGGACACGACCGAACCCGTCGACGAGGGCGGCCCCGAGGACCCCGGCTACGCCGAGACACTCCCGGAGCAGGTGCTCGAGGACGACGGGGTGGAGGTGGGGGAGGGTGACGCCGACGGCGCCGCGGACCCGGCCCCGTCCGGTGCGGCGGACGACCCCGCCCCCACCGAGGACGACGATCCGGACACCCGCCCGCGCGGGCACGCCGTGGCCCGGGCGCTGCGGTACGGGCTGCCGGACCCCCGTCCCGAGCCCTCCGACCCCGGCGCCGCGGAACCCGGGTCCGGTGCCGCCGAGTCCGACCCCGGTGCCGCCGGACCCGACCGCGGCG